>NZ_JBQEDL010000043.1:0-25402 GCF_052106715.1 Gordonia sp. (in: high G+C Gram-positive bacteria) | reverse complement strand
GGCCTGACGCTGCATGTTCGCACCCATCAGGGCACGGTTGGCGTCGTCGTGCTCGAGGAACGGGATCATTGCGGTCGCCACCGACACCATCTGGCGTGGCGAGACGTCGAGGTACTGAACCTGCATCGCGGGAACGAACTCGACCTCGGCACCCTTGATGCGCACCAGAACGCGCTCATCGGTGATGACGCCGTCGGCGTCGTAGTTCGTGTTCGCCTGCCCGATGAGGTAGCGGTCCTCTTCGTCGGCGGTCATGTACTCGATCTCCTGCGAGACCTTGCCATCGATCACCTTGCGGTACGGCGTCTCGATGAACCCGAACGGGTTGACCCGTGCGTAGACCGACAGCGAGCCGATCAGGCCGATGTTCGGACCCTCAGGAGTCTCGATCGGGCACATGCGGCCGTAGTGCGACGGGTGGACGTCGCGGACCTCGAGGCCTGCGCGCTCTCGCGAGAGACCACCCGGGCCGAGTGCCGACAGGCGACGCTTGTGGGTCAGACCCGACAGCGGGTTGTTCTGGTCCATGAACTGCGAGAGCTGGCTGGTCCCGAAGAACTCCTTGATCGCCGCAACGACGGGCCGGATGTTGATCAGCGTCTGCGGGGTGATCGCCTCGGCGTCCTGCGTGGTCATGCGCTCGCGAACGACGCGCTCCATGCGGGACAGACCGACACGGATCTGGTTCTGGATCAACTCGCCGACCGTACGCAGGCGACGGTTGCCGAAGTGGTCGATGTCGTCGACCTCAACCGGAACCTCTACTCCGCCGGGCACGGTCATGGTCGACGTGACGTTCGGGTCGGCCTCGTGCAGACGCACCAGGTACTCGACGGTCGCGATGATGTCCTCGCGGGTCAGGACCGACTCGCCGAACATCGGAGCGTCGGTGAGACCGAGCTTCTTGTTGATCTTGTAGCGACCGACACGAGCGAGGTCGTAACGCTTGTCCTTGAAGAACAGGTTCTCCAGCAGGCTTTCGGCCGACTCCTTGGTCGGCGGCTCGCCCGGACGCAGCTTGCGGTACACCTCGAGGAGGGCTTCGTCCTGGTTGCCGGTCGAGTCCTTCTCCAACGTCGACATGAGGATCTCGGAGAACCCGAACCGCTCGGCGATCTCCTCGCGAGTCAGACCGAGGGCCTGCAGCAGCACGGTGACCGGCTGACGGCGCTTGCGGTCGATGCGGACACCGACGGTGTCACGCTTGTCGACGTCGAATTCGAGCCATGCACCGCGGCCCGGAATCACCTTGACCGAGTGCAGGGTCTTCTCGGTGGCCTTGTCGATGGTGGCGTCGAAGTACACACCGGGGCTGCGGACGAGCTGGCTCACGACGACACGCTCGGTGCCGTTGATGATGAAGCTGCCCTTATCGGTCATGATCGGGAAGTCGCCCATGAAGACGGTCTGCGACTTGATCTCGCCGGTGTTGTTGTTGATGAACTCGGCGGTGACGAACAGCGGAGCCGCGTACGTCATGTCCTTGTCTTTGCACTCATCGACCGAGGCCTTGACCTCATCGAAGTGAGGCTCGGAGAATGAGAGTGACATCGACGACGAGAAGTCCTCGATGGGCGACAGTTCGCGGAGGACCTCCTCGAGTCCGCCGACCGGGTTCTCTTCACCGCGGGCGATCGCCTTGGCGCGCCATTCCGGCGTTCCGACGAGCCAGTCGAACGAGTCGAGCTGGACGTCCAGGAGACCCGGGACCTCCAGTGGCTCGTCGATCTTGGCGAATGAAGCGCGGTGCGGCGCTCCCGGGATAATACCCGCAGTGGTTGAGGTGGACTGGCGGTCGAGAGCCAAGATGCGTCCTTCCAACACGAAGTTTCTCGGTGCATGGCATATAGCCGTTGGCCGTGGGGCCGCTGCGAGGCTTTTCGACCTGATGAGCAGCGAATCCCCATGACGGGCACCGAGGTGACCGGAAGGGCATCGAACAGCGAACAGGAGGCAGCCAGCGCAACGTCCAACTGTATCAGAAGAAGGGCGAGTTTTGTCAACTCACAATAGAACCAAGATCTCCCGGCTGCCACCTGAGTCGATCGGTTGTTGACTAGAGTGACCCCCGAGGTACCCGCTCGTCAAGGGAACGCGCGGATCCACTGCGAAATTAACCTCGGACTAGGGATCGAGGAACTCGTCGACCAACCAGTCGTCGCCGTTGCGAACCAGCACGACGCCGGTTTTCGGCTTGTTCGACTCGACCAGCGCACCGTCACGCGTGATGTCGATCTGGAGCGCTGCGAGGACGGTCGCACGATCGCGCGTGAGGTCCATCAGACCCACGGTCTCCACGCGACATTCCGACGACGCCTTAGTCTGCTCGATGATCGACCGGTTCGTGTTCAGATGCGTCTTGAACTGCTCGCCTGCCGATCCACTGAGCTTGCTCTCCGCGTCCGCGAGCCAGTGGTCGAGGTTCTGGTATTTGAACTGGAACGGTGCACATGCGGCCGTCCGCGCTTGCGCCAGGACCTTCTCCGAGGCTTCCTGATCGACGAACGCCTTGTTGTCGGACACCTCGGCGCCCGGGTGCAGTCCGAGTACAGCGGCGAGGGCAGCCAGGAGCACTGCGATCGCGCCGATCACGGCCGCCAGACGATACGTCCGCTTCGTGTCGTTGACGCCGGGTTCGACGTCGGTCAGCGCGCGCTGCCGTTCGGCGATCTCGCGTTCGGCTTCCACGCGGCTACGTTTGCGGTCCACACCGGACTGCGGCTTGCGCAGTCCGACGCTCCGCTTCGTGCGCTCAGCGAGGCCGGTGTCACCGGCAGGCGACTTCTCGGCAGTGGCGCCCTTGGCCAGGGACACAGACTCCGGATCGCCGGTCGTACTCCTGCGCTCCTGCGCCTCCTGCGACAACTCGACGCGCGCCGTCGAACGGCCCGCGACCTTGCGGGGACGACGCTGGTTCGGACGTTCGGCCGCCATCAGTTGCCGCCTCCCTGCTGCTGCTCGCCGGTCTGGGGAGTGGCCGGCTGCGCTCCGTCCTGGGGCGTCGCAGTGTCGTCGTAGTACGTGATATCGGTGAGCGGAACGATCTTGTCTGCCTTCCACGCGCCGTTGTCCTTGACCATTGACAGGAGATTCGACTGCGGCTGCGGCTGGTCGGGCGCTTCCGAGCTCGTAGCCTGGCTCAGGACGAATACCGTCGCGGTGTCCTCGTCGGGGTTCAGTTCGGTTGTGGCGCTACGCACGATGGAGGCCTTGATGGTCAGGTTCTTCTCCTTCGCGGCCTCGATCTGCTTCGCGGTTCCGCCGCTCGTCTCGTCGATGGCCTGTTTCAGCGCGTCACCGGTCAACGACGACTTCATGCGCTTCTGCCACTCGTCGACTCCCTTGTCGTCGACTGTGAGGATGTTCAGCATCGCCTGTTCTGCACTGTCGACCGCCTCGACGCGCATCTGTTCACGGCCCGAGTCGACGGTGTAGGCCCGGATCCCGATGTACCCGAAGTACCCGGCGCAGACGATGGCCGCGACGAGTGCCGCGACCGCGACCGCGAGGACCAGTGAGGCCGCCCAGTGACGGGGCGAGTCAGACTCGACGTCAGTGTCGCTGGGCTCGTCGGAACCCTCATCGCCCTCTATCGCGTCGTCGTCCGCATCTTCGCCGGTGCGCGCGTCCTCGTCGGCCGCGGTGGCCGAAGCGTCGTCCGCACCAGCGTCGTCGGCAACCGAATCTCCCGGAGCCGACTCCGCGTCGGCAGTATCGTCTGCGCCTGTCTCGTCGCTCACCGTCTCGTCGGTCACCGTCTCGTCGACCGAGTCCGGTTCGCTGGTCTCATCAGAATTCATCGAGCGCCACTGTACCTATCGAATGTCACGGCAGACTGTGTGCCGGTTGGAGGGTTTTGACCCGTTCTACTCGTTCAACCAGCAACAGGACGTCCACGAAATGACCGGTGAGGTCACTTCGCGCGCACACCCATCAGCGTCGCCAACTGGGTGGCGATCGGGTTGAGATTCAGCTTGTCGGGGTCGGCCTTCGGCTTGTCGTCCCACGGCTGGACGTAATCGGGATTTGCCAGCGCCGCACGGTTCGCACCACGTACTGCGGTCGGATTGCCGACCGGTACGTCACAGCTTGCCTCCGTGTTGAAAGGGAAGTCGTCGTAGTTCACGTCGAAGTCGGGATTACGCTTCTTCATCTCCGCGATCAACCTGTCGGTGCTCTCGTATCCACTCGTGCAGCTCGGCGGGCTCTCGGTCTCCAGCACGATGCCGAAATGGATCTGCCCGTCGCCGGGCGCAGGCGAGTGGCTGCCCGCCGACAGTGCGGAGAGCATCGCGAACGTCGCCCCCGTTGCGAACGACGTCGGCGCGATCGTGTCAACCGTCCTACCCAACTGGTGGACCAGTTTGGTGGTGTCATCGCCGTTCGTGTCAAAGAAGTGCGACAACGCCGTCGCCGCCCGGGGACCATCGGAGAGGATCCGCCGGATCGCCGGATCGGAGCCTTCGAGGGTCGATGCGACGCGATCGAGGTTCTTTGACCAGGCCAGAATCTCATCAGACTGGTCGGCCTGAGTCGATAGCACCACGTTCGAGTTGTTGATCAACGAGATGGTGTCGTCGAGGTTGTCGACACCGGTCCTCGAGAGCTTGTCGAGGGAGTCGATCAGCCTGGTCAGGTTCTCGCCCTGTCCGTTGAACGCCTTACCGAGTTCAGTCACGACAGTGCGCAGGTCATCGGTCGGGACCGTCTCGGTCAACGTGATCGCATCCCCGATCACGTCCTGCAGTTTCGGGGGCAGGGAGTAGTCCCTGATGACCGACCCGTCCTCTAGATACGGACCGTCGTCGTTCGGCGGCTGCAGATCGACGAACTGCTCGCCGATCGCCGACCGGTTCGCGACGACTGCCTTCGCAGAGGCCGGGATGTCCGGACCGTCGGAGTTCATGTCGAGGTGGATCACCATGCCATCGGTGGTCAACTCCATGTCGCCCACCAGGCCTACCGGGACGCCCCGATAGGTGACCTCAGCATTCGGAAACACACCGCCCGCGTTGTCGGCTCGGACCGTGACGTCGTACGTCCCGACCCCGACGACCTTGTCCAGTCGCGCGTACTTGGCACCGACGTAGACGATCGCCACCGCCCCGACGACGGCGAAGATGATCAACTGGATCTTGACCAATCGGCTCATCATCGGTCCTCACCCCGCAGCATCGAGATCGGAGCGTCCAGGAAGCTGCCGCCAGATTCCGCGGACGTGACCGAGTACTGGTTCCCCGTCTTCTTCTTCGACGGCTTCGCAGTGGTCTTGGACGAATTCGTCGGGGCGTCTGCCGCCGACGCCGGATACCTGCCACCTGACGGCGGCGTGTTCGGTCCGGGACGGGAGTTCAGCGGCGGCGGAAGTAGCGAGATCGTGGGCCACCCCCACCGCGGGCCGTTTCCGTTGATGTACGGGTTGTTCTGGTTCACCTTCGGCGGATTCACCTTCGGCGGGCTGTACTTGGGCGTGCCCTGACCGACTCCGAGCGCTTCGAGCTGGTTCAGCAGGCGCAGATCGAGAGTGATGAACAGGTTGGTCGAATCGCCCTGGACAGCAGGCAGCAAGTCGTCCGGGAATGGATGCGTCAGCATCAGCGGCATCGCGGTGACCGCGTCCTGCGCCGACTTCGACAGCTCGGTGAGGATAGGACGGAGCGCCTTCAGATCGGTGATGATCGCGTCGTGCGACTTGCCGAGGACGTCGGTGCCGACCTCTCCCAAATCATCGAGTTTGGTCAGCAAGTCGACGAACTGCGGCCGCTGCTCCTCGAGGACTTCAACGCCCGCCGGGAGCTCATCGAGAATCCGCTCGATCTGGTCGGTCTGGTCGTTGGCCCGAGACGACAACCGGTCGACGCCGTCGATCGCACGGATGATGTCGTCGCGTTGCGCGTTCAGGCCCGAGATCAAGGTCTCCGTCTGCCGCAGAAGCGACGCGAACCTGCCCGGGTCGTTACCGATCGACTCGTTAATCGAGGTGATGATCGGCTCCAACTGGTTGATGCCGCCACCGTTGAGCAACATCGACAATGCGCCGAGCAACTGCTCGATGTCCGTCGTCGTCGACGTGCGTGCGGTCTTGATGACCTGCGACGACGGCTGGCGAGGCGTCGACGGCGACGCTCCCTCCGGCTCGCTGAGCGCGACGAACTTCTCGCCGAGCAGGTTGGTCTGCTGGATCGCCGCGGTGGCCTTGTCCGACAGGTCCACATTGTTGCGGACCTTGACTGTCACCACCGCATTCCACGCGTCCTCGGGCACCTCGACGGCGGTCACTCGACCGACCGGGACACCGTCCATTTTGACCATGGACTGCGGGACCAGATCGAGGATGTTGGCGAACTCGATCTTGTACTCGCGCGGGTTGTCACCGACGTCGACGCCGCCGGGAAGCGGAACCGACTGGAATCCGCCACACGCGGACGCCAATGCGACGACCACGGCCATGACTGCGCCTACCGCGGATGCGCGGGCGCGCCTGCTGAGCGTCACCTTCATCACTTGCCTCCGGGGAGTCGCGGGTCCGGGTTACCGGAACTGGTGCCCGGTGCGGGTGATTTCTGCAGCTTCTTCGCGCTGAGAATGCCGAACGGAAGGATCGGCAGCATCGGCTCGAGGACGCCGTCGGTGACCTGCTTGCCGACCTTCTTGCAATTGTCGATGAGTGGCGCCATCTTCTTGCTGAAGTCGATGGCCAGCGGGTTGCCCGGCATCAGACCCTTCAGATCCAGCAGTCGGCAGCCCGCACTCAAGGGATCTTGCAGCTCGGGCAGGTTCAGTCGCATTGCGAGGGTTCCCGACTCGGCGTCGTACGCGTTGATCAGGTTCGAGATCGTGACCGGGAGAACCGTGAAGATCTCGAGCAGGTGCTCCTTGTTGTCAAGCAACGCCTGACCTGTCGGGTGCAGGTCGCGAATCGCGTTGCCGATCCGGTCGTTGTTGTCGGAGACGAAGGTCGCGACGTCGCCGAGCGCATACGACAGCGAGTCCAGGGCTTTGCCGAGTTGGTCGCGTTCGCCGGCCAGGAACGTGTTGAACGACGCCATCTGGGTGTTGAACTGCCGCACCTGTGAGTCGTTCTCGCGGAGAGCTCCGACGAAGACGTTCAAGTTCTTGATGGTCGACGCGAGGTCGCCTCGGCCGTCGGACAGCGTCGTCGCCGCCTTGGACAGGTTGGTCAGCGCCTTGCCGAGCTTCGCTCCGTTGCCGTCGAGGTTGTCGGCGGCGGTCTCGACGAAGTCGGTGACCGCACCGCGCTTGTTCGCGCCTTCGGGACCGAGCGACTTCGAGAGCTTCTGCAAGTTGGCGTAGATCGCATCGATCTCTACCGGGACGTGCGTGTCGTCGGTAGTCAATGTGACGTCGTCGGACGCCTTCTCGCCGCCGCTGTACGCCGGAGCCAACTGGAGGTACCGGTCGGCCACGATCGACGGGATGATCTGCATGGCCTGCACGCCCGCGGGCAACGTGACCCCGCGGTCGACGCGCATGTCGACGTCGACGACGTCACCGCGCGGTGTCACTGAGGTCACCTTGCCGACGTCCACACCGAGTACGCGGACGTCACTGCCTTCGTAGATGCCGACCGCGCTCGTGAACGTCGCGTGGACCTTGGTGGTTCCGATCAGTGTCGACGCCCACCATCCGGCTGCGGCGACGATCAGGACGAGGACTAAGCCCAGCGACCCGAATACGAGGTTGCGGCGAGTGAACACGCCGGACTCCTGCTCAGCGGTGGTCATCAACCGGCCTCCGTTCCACCGTTGTTCAGGTTGCCGGTCATGTTCGGCGGTCGCGTCGTGTTCTGCTGCGGCAGTGCGGGCGGCAGCAGGTTGGTCACAGTCGACTCGAACCAGCGTCCGTTGCCGAGCACGTTCGCATACAGCCGATAGAACGGAGCCATGTTGGTGATCGTGTCGCGCAGATTCTTGTTCTGGTCGGTGAGCAGGTCGGTAACGCCCTTGAGTGAGTCGAGGGCCGGAGCGAGCTGCTTCTCATTGTCGCGAACGATGCCGGTCAGAGCCTTGCTCAACGTCTGGGTGCTGGCCAGCAGCGCCGAGATGTCGTCCTGACGCTTGTTGAGCTCCTTGAGGAGCTTGCCCGCACCGGCGATCAATCGGGTGAACTCCTCGTTGCGGTCGGCGAGGATCTTCGACGAGTCCTTCGTGGCCTGCAACAGGTGCTGCACTTCCTGGTCGCGGCTGGCGATCGTGTTCGAGAGCCGAGCGATGCCGTCCAGCGACGGGCCGATGTCCCCAGCCGTTCCGGAGAACGCGTTCGACATGGTGCGCAACGACTTGGCGACGTTGTCGGTGTCGATGTTGTCGATCTGGTCGGCGGCGTCACCGAAGGCCTCGATCACGTCGTACGGCGAGACCGTGTCGGTGAACGGAACGTCGGGGTCAGCGAGTTCGCTGCCGCGCGGATTCAGCGCCAAGTACTTCTGGCCGAGGACCGTCTTGATCTGGATCGACGCCTGCGTCTGGTCGCCGATCCACGTGTTGTCGGCACGGAAACCGATGTTCACCTTGTCTCCGTCGAGCGCCACCTTGGTGACTTCGCCGACCTTGACGCCCGCGACGCGGACCTCGTTGCCGGTTTTGAGGCCTGCGGCCTCGGAGAAGACCGCGGTGTACTGCGGCCCGGACCCAATCAGCGGAAGATCCTTCAGATAGAACGACGACACCGACACCATGATCAGCATCATCAGACCGATCGCACCGATGCTCGTCGCACTGCGACGGCCGGCGAATCGCCTGCTCTTCTTCGGTTTCGTCGACTGCTGAGCGCCTTCGGGCTGCTGCGCGTCTGGGGAGTTCGGTTCTCGCGTCATGTTCACTCCCCCGGTCGCTGGTTGTCTTTCCAGCACCGGGTGGCGGCACTGGTGTAAAGGACATGGTTGATGTCGGGCAGCCCGACCGCGGGCTTCGTCAGGAGGTTGGACTTACCGTTGCCCGCCCGGACGTCGATACCGCACATGTAGAACTGGAACCACGAGCCGAACGTCGCCGCGCGACCGATCTTCTGCAGCTTCACCGGCAGATTGGTCAGCGCCTGCTTCAGGTCGCCTTCGCGTGAGTTGAGCTGATCGGACAGGGACTTGATTCCGGCGATGTCGCCCTGGATGGCCGGACGCGACTTGCTCAGGATGGAACCGGTCACCGTGGTCAGGTTCGACACCGAACTGACGGCGGAGCCGATCGAACCGCGCTGTGCGGCCAGGCCGGTCACCAGCTTCTCGGTGTTCACCAGGAGGCTGGAGAACTCCTTGTCGTTGCGGTTCACGGTGTCCAGAACCTTGGTCAGGTTGGTGATCATGTCACCGATCACCTGATCCTTGTCGGCCAGCGCATTGGTCAATTCGGATGTCTGGCTGACCAGCTGGCTGATCGTGGTGTCCATGTCGCCCTGGAAGACCTTGATGATGGTCTCCGCGAGCTTGTCGATGTCGCCGGGTTCGATCTGCTTGAACAGCGGCTTGAAGCCGTTGAACAATTCGGTCAGGTTCACGGCGGGGTGCGTGTTCTCGACCTTCGGGTCGGTGCCGAACGTGTAGTCCTTGCCGACGGACTCGTTGGCTTCGCCCGGCCCCTTCTCCAGCGCGACGTATCGCAGCCCGGTCAGGTTCCGGTACCGGATGTACACGTTGGTGCTGGCCGGCAGCGAGTCCCGGTCCACGTTGAACGTGACGAGCGCCTTGTTCCGGTCGGTGATCTCCACACTCTCGACCTGGCCGACGCGGACACCCGCGATGCGGACCTCGTCACCCGCGTTGAGCATCGCGGCGTCGGTGAAGACCGCCTTGAATCCGGTTCGGCCTCCGCCGCCCGCGTTCGCGATCGTCAGTCCGAGCATCGCCGTCGCGATGACGGTCACAACTGCGAAGACGATCAGCTTGACCAGTGGTGCGATGATGCCTCTCACTTGATCGTCACCCCCGCTCCGTCCGCGGCGCCTCCGCCGATGTAGGTGATCCAGGTGGGAACCTGCGACGGGTCGACGCCGCTCGAGGCCCCGTAGACGAGTTTCATCTGCTTGACATAGTCAGCGTCCGAGACCTTTCCGGCAGGTGTCGCGCTGAACTGCGGCTGTGGCAGTTCGGGCAACGTAGTCGGTCCGGCGTTGCGTGACGGCGGCTGGTAGGAACCGTCCGGCACGCCGCCACCCGGGTACTGCGGGAACGGTCGGCCGTTCGTCGCAGGCTCGTAACAGCGGGCAGGCGGATCCTCCCAGAACATGCGCGGTTCGTCCTGATTCGGGATGTACCGTCCTCGCGGATTCACGAACTGCAGGTTCACGCGGACGCCCGGGTTGTCGGTTCCCTTGCCGACGATCTTCTCCGACTTGGGCACCAGGGTCGCGAAGTTGTGGAACATGCATCCGAAGGTCGGCGACTGCTGAGCGATCTTGCGCAGGAACGGCTCCGACTCGATCGTCAGATCCAGGAAGTCACGCCGATTGGTCTTGAGGAACTTCGTGGTGTCGGTCGCTGCGACGCCCAGCGTCGAGATCAGCGAGCTCAGGTCGCTCTTCCGCTCGACGATCGTGTTGCCTGTGACTCGGATCGAGTCGAGCGCATCGATGACGTCCGGCAGCGCTTCGGAGTAGGTGTCCGAGAATGTTGCGAGCCCGCGCAGCGTGCCTTGCAGATCGTCCATGTTCGCGTTGACGCGGGTGAAGATCGTGTTCAATCGGTCGAAGGTGTCGCCGAGCTGCTTGCCCTTGCCGCCGATCGCCTGCGAGATCGACGTGAGCGTCACGTTCAGATCCTGCGGCGGGATCGCTTCGAGCACGGGCAGCAGCGCGTCGAACAGGTCCTCGACCTCCTTCGTGCTGCCGCGCGGATCGGTCTTGATCGTGTCGCCGTCATGCAGTTCGCCCTTGCCGTTGACCGGCACGGTCAGCGACACGTACCGCTCGCCGAAGAGCGTCTTGGGCAGCACCCGTCCGGTGGTTCCGATCGGCAGATCCTTCGCCTTGCTCGGGTCGATTCCAAGTTTCAGGGTCGCTCGGCCGCCCGGCTGCACGTCTACTTCACGCACGGTCCCGATTTGCACGCCGCGCGCCTTGACGTCGGAGTCCACGCCCAACGCGTTGCCCACGTTCTCGGTCTGCAAGGTGACGGTCGTGTAGTCGTCGAATGTTCCGCGGAACTTCAGAATCGAAGTCGCGAGCAGCCCGATGACCACGACGAAGAAGAGCAGGCCGAGCAGCCTGCGTTTAGCAGTCGCCACGTTCGTCTAACCTCCGACTCTGACCGACGTTGTGGTTCCCCAGATCGCGAGTCCGAGGAAGAAGTCCAGGACGGCGATCAGCACGAGTGCCGCGCGGACCGCGTGGCCGACCGCCACACCGACGCCAGCGGGACCGCCGCTTGCGTAGTAGCCGTAGTAGCAGTGCACCATGATGATCACGAAGGCGAACACCAGGACTTTGCCGAATGACCATAAGACGTCGGCTGGTGGCAAGAACAGGTTGAAGTAGTGGTCGTAGGAGCCTGTCGACTGACCGTTGAACACCGTGTTGACCACTCGGGAGGCGAGGTAGGCGGCCATCAACCCGAGCACGTAGAGCGGGATGACGGCGACGAAGCCTGCGATGACTCGGGTGCTGACGAGGAACGGAATCGACGGAACCGCCATCACTTCGAGCGCGTCGATCTCTTCGGAGATCCGCATGGCGCCGAGCTGGGCGGTGAAACCACAACCGACGGTCGCCGACAATGCAAGGCCGGCGACGAGCGGTGCGACCTCGCGGGTGTTCACGTAGGCCGATAGGAAGCCGGTCAGCGCCTGCGAACCGATTTGGTCGAGTGCTGCATACCCCTGCATGCCGACGACGACGCCGGTGAAGCCAGACATCAGGATCATGACGCCGACGGTGCCGCCGATGACGGCGAGGCCGCCGGAGCCGAACGCCACCTCGGCGAGCAGGCGCATCACTTCGCGCGTGTAGTGCACGAGGGTCTTCGGGATCCAGGCGAGGGTTCGGCCGTAGAAGGACATCTGTTCGCCCGCGCCGTCGAGCATCTTCAACGGCTTACCGAGTTGTTTGCGCGCCTCGTAGAGGTAGTACTCCGGGCGGCTCTTCGCGATCGTCACACCACGAGTCATCACTAACCTACCTTCGGCGGAACGATCTGCAGGAACACGGCGGTGATGATCAGGTTCGCAAAGAACAGCAGCAGAAACGTCACGACGACGCTCTGGTTCACCGCATCGCCGACACCCTTCGGGCCACCCTTGGGGTTGAGGCCCTTGTACGCGGCGATCACCCCGGCAAGCACACCGAAGATCGCAGCCTTCAGTGTCGAGATATACAGGTCTGGCAGTTGAGCCAGAGCGCCGAACGACGCCAGGTATGCGCCTGGCGTTCCACCCTGGACCACCACGTTGAAGAAGTAGCCGCCGCCGATGCCGACGACCGCGACCAGGCCGTTAAGCAGAATTGCGACCAGGACCATGGCCAACACGCGCGGCACGACGAGGCGCTGTACCGGGTTGATCCCCAGCACCTCCATCGCGTCGATCTCTTCGCGGATGGTGCGGGAGCCGAGATCGGCGGCGACGGCCGATCCGGCGGCTCCAGCGACCAGCAGGGAGGTCACTAGCGGAGACCCCTGCTGGACGACGACCAGAACACTGGCCGCACCGGTGTACGACTCAGCGCCGAGTTGCTTGATCAGCGATCCGGTCTGCAGCGAGACAATCGCGCCGAACGGAATCGCGATGAGTGCCGTCGGAAGGATCGTGACGCTGGCGATGAACCAGGCCTGCTGAATGAACTCGCGCAACTGGAACGGACGCACGAAGAGCTGGCGTGCGACGTCGACGAACAGCTGAACGATGTTGCCGGTCTGGGTGAGGGCACCCTCACCGGCGTTAGCGATCTTGTCGACACCACGCGTGGTGGCACTCGTCATGCCTGGTTACTCCCCTGTCCGTTCGATTGGTCGTTGATGGCCGTCTCGATAGCGGAGGTGTCGATCGGCTGGGTGAACGCGTCGTCGCCTGCAGGCTGAGCGACCGAGGTCTTAGCCAGGTCGGGCCGGTTGCCGTTCTCGGTCTGAGCGTTGACCACATCATGCACGTTCGTCGGCTCGACGTGGACGCCCTCCGGGCCGCCGGGAAGTCCGGTACGCCCGACGTTCGGGTCGTTGAAGTCCGTGGCCTCCAGAGCGACCAGCGTAGTCGACGTCTCGGGCGACTCGGCGGCGCGACGATCCTCTTCGGCGATCGAGTTACGAATCGCCTCCTGCGCGTTGGCAGGCAGCGTGTGCATCATGCTCAGCACGTTCGCGCGGTGGCGGATCGCGGCCTTGCGCACCGGCATACCCGGATTCGGCTGCACCTGCGGAATGATCTCCGAGAAATCATCCTTCGTACCACCACCGGAGATACCCGCAGCCTGCATCGCCGCCTCCGCAGCAGCAGCACCCTCGTCCTTCTCCTCCGACATACCGATCGGCCCGAAGCGATCACCCGCCAAGAACTGCTTGACCACCGGCTGCTCCGAGGTCAGCAACTGCTCACGCGGACCGAACATCACCAACTCCTTACGGAACAACATTCCGATATTGTCCGGAATCGTCCGAGCAATATTGATGTTGTGCGTGACCACCATGATCGTCGCATCGATCTCGGCATTGATATCGATCAACAACTGCGAAATATAGGCCGTACGCACCGGATCCAGACCCGAGTCCGGCTCATCGCACAAGATGATCTCCGGATCGAGCACCAACGCACGCGCCAGCCCGGCACGCTTGCGCATACCACCGGAGATCTCACCGGGAAGCTTGTCCTCGGCACCGGTCAGACCCACCAACTCGACCTTGTCCAGGACGATCTTGCGGATCTCGTCTTCCTTCTTCTTCGTGTGCTCACGAAGCGGGAACGCAATATTGTCGAACAAACTCATCGACCCGAACAACGCACCGTCCTGGAACAGCACCCCGAACAGCTTGCGGATCTCATACAGTTCCTTGGCCGAACACTGCGTGATATCCGTGCCGTCCACGATCACCGACCCCTGCTCCGGATGCAGCAGACCGATCAACGTCTTCAAAAACACCGACTTACCAGTACCCGACGGACCCAGCAAGGCACTGACCTCACCTGCAGGCAACGTCAGACTGACATCCCGCCAAATGTTCTGCGAGCCGAACGACTTCGTGAGTCCCTCGACGGTGACCTCAACTCCCACTGCGTCCCTCCAGACGTATCTCCACCGGTCCAGTCACCGCGTCATCCGTAGTCGCAGCATTCAAGCGTCCTCGCTCGCCCGGCGTGCCGTTTGTGGCTGCGGTCACTCTAACTCACGTGACCTGCCACACACACCATCGGACCTGGGTAAAGCCGATCTGCGTTCGACTTACTGGACAGTAACTTTCTCGGTGGTCTGAGAATACGCGAAGAAGCGCCGTACTCCAAGTGACGGGCGACTCCCCGCCCCCGGGCTCTGAGACCGCGGCCACTGGGCGACGTCCGAACACCTGTGAGTCGTCGCCGTACCACCCTGAACGGGCCCACTCGTGGGCTCGTCAGAGAAAAAGGCGAGGCCCGCAGGTCTCCCTGCGGGCCTCGCCCCATTCAAGCCACATCGTGACTGGCTGCGCCGTGAGACGCAGTCAGATCACTTGAGCGAGACGGCTGCGCCGGCCTCTTCGAGCTTGGTCTTGGCAGCCTCGGCGTCTTCCTTGCTGACCTTCTCCAGGAGCGCCTTCGGAGCACCCTCGACGAGGTCCTTGGCTTCCTTCAGGCCCAGACCGGCGACGACCTCGCGCACGACCTTGATGACCTGGATCTTCTTGTCGCCCGCACCCTCGAGCACGACGTCGAACTCGTCCTGCTCGACAGCAGCCTCGGCAGCGGCCGGAGCGCCTGCAGCGACGGCGGCGACGGGAGCGGCAGCGGTGACCTCGAAGACCTCTTCGAACTTCTTCACGAAATCGCTGAGCTCCAGCAGGGTCAGTTCCTTGAACTGCTCGATGAGCTCGTCAGCGGTGAGCTTCGCCATGGTGGCGTCCTTCCGTAGTTCCCCGCCGGTGCGGGGGCGCCTGCAGCGCAGGCTCGTTCATGGGTAGTGATCGGCGAACCGATCGGGTGGAGCAACAGTGACTCAGGCTGCGTCGCCCGAGGCCTCCTGCTTCTCCTGCAATGCCGCGGCGAGACGCGCGACCTGCGACGCAGGCTGGTTGAACAGCCCTGCGGCCTTTGCCAAGTTGCCCTTCATGGCACCGGCGAGCTTTGCCAGCAGAACCTCGCGGGACTCAAGGTCGGCGATCTCTTCGACCTCGGCCACAGACAGCGCGCGGCCGTCCATGTACCCGCCCTTGATGACAAGGTTCTTGTTCTCCTTGGCGAACGTCTTCATTGCCTTGGCAGCTTCGGGAAGCTCGCCCTGGACGAATGCGATCGCTGTCGGACCGGTGAACAGCTCGTCGAGGCCCTCGACGCCCGCCTCTGCGGCGGCACGCTTGACGAGGGTGTTCTTGGCGACGGAGTAGGTTGCACCTTCACCGAGCGAGCGACGCAGGGTTCCCAGTTGCGTGACGGTCAGGCCACGGAATTCCGTGACGACCGCAGCATCGGAGCCCTTGAACTGCTCGGCGATCTCTGCAACTGCAGAAATCTTTTCGGCCTTAGCCATACTTCGCCTCCTCTCGTGTCACTTCACGTCGGTCCGGGTGAGCGGACCGAATCGGACCCAGGCCGTCGTGTCGTGAGAGCGGCGCACCCGATCGGCGTCAGGCGGAAAGAAAAACGCCCCGGGCACAGGAGGCACGGGGCGAACAAGAACTCAACGCGTAGCGCGTGAGGAGTACTCCACGTTCATCCTGCGTGGGTCGCCGACTCTCGCGCCGGACCTTCGATCGGAAAACTCGCTTCCGACGACCAACGGTCTCTGGTTGAACTCGATGCATCGAGCAGACTCGATGTACCGGCTAATAGGCTAACCCCCATGTCTGCAGAAGTCGAATCGGCGCAGTGTCGAGCTGCCGCGGCGCAGTCGGCCTTGCGTGCACGCCATCTCCGCCGACTCGGCGGATGGGTCCCGTTCACCCGGATCGGCCGAGTCGCGTGGCCGCCCGCGGGACGAGTGTTGTCCGTCCAACGACTCACCGCGTCGTGGAATTACTGGTGGCAGGCCCACCTGGTCGACGTCCTCGTCGACGGCGCGGTCCATCGGGAAGACGAGCAGTGTGCGCGCGATGCGACGGCTCTGGTGCGCGGTGTCCGGATTCGCAACGTCGGCCGGTGGACCAACTCGTACTACGACGACATGGCGTGGCTCGGCCTGGCTCTCGAGCGGGCCGAGCGCCGACTGGCATCTGGCGGCCGCAGTTGTCGGCCACGCGCGCTGCGCATCCTGCGGGACCGGATGGTCGACGCGTGGGATCCGGAGTCAGGCGGTGGGATCCCGTGGCGGACCACCGATACGTTCTTCAATGCGCCGGCGAACGGCCCGGCCGCGATCCTGCTGGCACGGACCGACCGGGTCGAGCGGTCGATCGCGATGGCCGATTGGATCGACGACATGCTCCACCTGCCGTCCGGGTTGATCGCCGACGGGGTATGGCGGCGCTCCGACGGTGCCCGCGACCTCGACGACGCACTGTTCACGTATTGCCAGGGCGTCGCGCTCGGCGCATACACCGAGGCGTATCGACACACCGGTGACCGGCGTCGACTCGACCGGCTCGACGCCCTGCTGACCGCGACCGCTTCCCGATTCACCACGGACGGGGTGGTGCGCGGCGCGGGCGGCGGCGACGGCGGCCTGTTCGGCGGCATCCTCACCCGGTACCTCGCACTGGTCGCCACCGACCTTCCCTGCGAGGACGAGGTCGCCGAGTCCATCCGCGGGCGGGCCGCGGCCATCGTCACGGCGAGCGCCGACGCCGTGTGGGCGAATCGCGCCGAGCACGACGGGCTGCCGGTGTTCGGCCCCGACTGGAGAAAGCCCGCCGTCGTCCCGACGTCGCAGGGGCCGTCCGCCCATAAGCACGGCGGGGCGGTCGCATCCTCGAAGACACCGGAGCGCGACCTGTCCGTCCAGATCGGGGCCACGATGCTCCTGGAGGCGGCAGTCGCGGTCACGATCGGGTCACCAGAGCACATCGGTTCTACCCCGGATTAGGCATCTGGAACGCCGTCGTTTTAAATGGGTTTACGAGACCGATGGTGACGCGCACCACAAACGCGGGCCGTCTGGTCGCAGGGTCGGCCTGTCAGCGACGACGGACCGGGCAGGGAAAGACAGGCTTGACAGGGAAAGACGGGCCGGCGAGAGGGGTGAGCGGCGCGATGACACTCGACTATGACTACGACTCGTTCATGCGGGCCGGCCGCGGCACCGCACGTCTGTACGGAAACGCCGACGGTGGCAGCGCCGCAGACGCGTGGCGCGAAGCAGTCGACGGCAGTCAGCCGTATCCGCGTGTGCACATCGATCGAAGCGTCGTCGTCACCGCGTCCGACGGGACACGTCTGCGCGCGACCGTCGTGCGTCCTGCCAATCTATTGGGTCAAGCGGTCAAGACGCCTTTCCCGACCGTCTTGAACGTCAACCCGTACAACCGGGCCCTCCTCGACGGCGTCGACCATGCGCTGCACGCGCCGGGAATCGGCCGAGCGGTACGTACCGCGAGCGCTGCGCTTGCGCTGGGCGACGGAGCATCGCGGATCGGGCGCACCTTCGGAACCGGACTGTGGGACGTGTTCGGCATCAACCGCGGTCTCGTCCGGTCCGGGTACACCCAGGTGATCGTGGACGTCCGCGGCACGGGCGCGTCCCACGGCCGTTGGGAGATCCTGTCACCGCGCGAACAGCAGGACTCGATAGAGATCATCGAATGGATCAGCCGCCAACCGTGGTGCGACGGCAACGTCGGGATGGCCGGGTGGTCGTACTCGGCCATCAACGCCCTGCAGGCCGCAGGCCACCGCCCGCCCGCACTCAAAGCCGTCTTCGCGATCGAAGGCGGCGAGGACCTCGTCCGCGACGTCTATCTCACCGGGGGCATGCCGTCGGCGTTCATCCCGTTGTGGCTCGCGCTCGTCAACGGCCTCAAATGGCTACCGAACCCGGCGACCGGTGTCGCCGACGTCGTGCGCGGTGACGCGTACCGCTGGTTGAAGGACCGCCTGAAGTCTCCGGCATCGGAGATGCCGTCCCTGGTCTGGGGTTTTCTCACCGCCCGCGACGAGCGAATCTTCGACGACCCCTACTTCGATGTTCGCAACCCGAAGGTCGAGGACATCGAGTGCCCGACGTTCACCGTCGGCGGCTGGCACGATCTGTTCGGTCGTAGCGCAAGCCGCGTGTACTCCAAACTCCAGATGGAGCCAGGGCGCAAGCAGATGCTCGTCGCCGACGGCTACCACCTCGATCCGGGCTGCGACCACGGGACACCCGGCCGCCCGCCGCGACTGGACGTACTCGAGCGCGCATGGTTCGACAAGTGGCTCAAGAGCGCCGACAACGGCGTCGACGAATACGGCCCGGTCACCATGCACCAGCAGGGCGGCGACTGGTCGTGCGGCGAGTCGTTCCCACGCGCCTCGGTGACGCCGCGCCGCTTCTTCCTGACCGAGGAGCCGTCCGGCACGGCCGATCACGCACGGCACGACGGCAGCCTGCGCGCCGGACCCGCATCCCGCCGCCGCGCACTACGAATCACCCCGGACCTTCGCGGATTCGTGTCCCGCGACATCGCGCAAGTCACGGCCGGCGCCGCGATCGCGCTGGGCGAGGACTTCTCCACCGACGCCCGCTACCAGGAGGAAGGCGGGCTCACCTTCACCAGCGAACCGGTGTCGACGCCGACTCAGGTGTCCGGGCAGATGAATCTGAGGTTGAACGTCTCGACCACCGCGCACGAGGGGATCTGGGCGGTGACCGTCAACGACGTCGCTCCCGACGGCCGCTCGCGAGTGCTCACCAACGGCGCACTGACCGCCTCCAACCGGGCACTTGACCCGTCCCGCTGCACGTACACGCCGGACGGCGTCCTACTCGACGCCGTCCACTATCTAACACGTGAGCGTCGGCTACCGGTACCCGCCGACGAACCAGTGCGGATCGACGTCGACCTGGTCCCGACGGACGCGGTCCTCGCCGTTGGACATCGGCTTCGAGTGGACGTCTACGCGGCGAGCCTGCCACGGTATCTGACGATCGTCCCCGACTTGATCAAGGCGCGTGGCCGCAGGCAACAACTGGTCCTCGACCCAAACAAGCCGAGTTACCTCACCTTCCAGGCCGACGGCGGCTTCGGCGCCGAACCCGTCCCCGTCGTCAGCCTCGCCGCCAATAGCTGAATCGTAAGCCTGACGACACACCGCGCGTCTCACAGCAGACCGCTGTCGCCGAACACGACGCGATAGACGAACGCGGTCTCAGGACCAAGGACCAGTCCGACGAGGTCGATGAGCGCGTAAACGAACTCGTGACCGTGGGCAGGACTCCCCACGTCGTCGACATGGTGTGCGATCTCGTGCAACACGACCAGTTCACGTAACGCCCACGCTCCCTCGGCCGAGTCGGGGACGGCGATCACTGCACCGCCCCGCTCGTAGTGGGCGGCTCGGCTCCCACGGCGCCGGCGGACCGAGACAGGCTGCGAGGCTCGTGGAAACCGGGCTCGCACGCCCGGCGCCGCGAGCACGTCGTCGACGTAGCGGCGAACGGAGTCGACCGAGGAGAACCGGCCTTCTGGCGGCACCGTGATGGCGGTGCCCGCGATCTGCGCCGTCCGCGACGACCCCGCCCGCTCGAAGATCCGGTGAACCAGACGCTCGGCGTCGTACACCGCGGACCGCGCGGAGTCCCGTGTCACCGGTCGATAGCGCCGCGCGCCCCGGGCAACGACTGGTCTTGCCCGATGCGGGCACGCCTGCCCGCGCGGTCTCCTGCACGTCGGGCCGCCGTCGAATACCCCGACTGCGCCGACGACGGTCGCCACGTGCCGCGGGCCGTCGACGACTGCTTGTAGAAGTCGCGAACTTCCAGTTCCTTATCGCGCAGTGCGAGTTCGGTCGACCCGCGCGCAGAGTCATCGGTCGCCAGCGCATGTGCGCGCTCGTCGTCACGCGCGTCGAGCAACCGCTTGCCTATCCGTTCGGCGAACGCGGACTGGAAGTTCAGACGGGCGGTGATCGGCGACAACGGCTTTTCTGCGACCGCCCGTCTCCGGAAGAACCCGTCTCCGACGGTGACGACCTGACGAGCGGTCTCGCCCTTATACGCCCCGGATTTCAGGTAGGCGTCACTCGCAGCGACCATCTGAATGACCAGCGACGTGTACAGCGCCTCCGTGGCGTCGAGGTCGGACTCGAACCCGTAGGCGATGACGAACGTCGAATTCGATGCGACGTCAACGGTCAAGTCGTTGGCCCGGCCGATCTGCACGAACAACTGCACGTAAGTCCGCAGGCCCCGCTTGCCCTTCTCCCCGATGCCCACCTGGCGGGTGATCGGAGCGCTGGCCGTCCGGGTGGCCGGATCGTGGGCACGCGCCAACGCGAGGTCGATCGACGACGCCGTCGCCAGTCGCTGCGCGGCCGCCATGAACGCCTCGGCCTCATGCTCGTTGTCGGTGCCTTCGGCCTGCCGCAGCAGTCCAGCGATACGGGTGAGGAGTCTGTCGTCGCGCATGCGACACAGGTTATCGGCGCCGCTGGGTATACGTCGATCCCGTTATCCACAGGTCGGGTTCGAGACCGGCCTTTAACCCGAACTGGGGCCCGGCACTCGTCGAGTGCCGGGCCCCAGTGGGTGTCTCTGTGCGCGCGTCGCGTCTATCGAGACGGACGCAGCGCGATCACGCCTGGTCGTCGCCTGCGAAGTTGCGCGTCACCGACGGATCCACCTGGATGCCGGGGCCGGTGTTGGTCGAGACCGTGACCTTCTTGACGTAGCGGCCCTTGGCCGCCGACGGCTTCGCACGCATGATCTCGTCGTACGCCGCACCGTAATTCTCGGCCAGCTTCGCGGTGTCGAACGACGCCTTGCCGATGACGAAGTGCAGGTTGGCAGCCTTGTCGACACGGAAGCTGATCTTGCCGCCCTTGATGTCGTTGACAGCCTTCGTCACGTCGTTGGTGACGGTGCCGGTCTTCGGGTTCGGCATCAGACCACGCGGGCCGAGGACACGCGCGATGCGGCCGACCTTGGCCATCTGATCCGGCGCCGCGATCGCAGCGTCGAACTCGAGCCAGCCACCCTGGATCTTCTCGATCAGGTCTTCGGCGCCGACCTCATCGGCGCCTGCTGCGGCAGCCTCGGTGGCTTTGTCGCCTGCGGCGAACACGATGACGCGGGCGGTCTTACCGGTGCCGTTCGGCAGGTTGACGGTGCCGCGGACCATCTGATCGGCCTTGCGCGGATCGACGCCGAGGCGCACGGCGACCTCGACAGTCGCGTCGGTGTTCTTCGATGAGGTGTCTTTCGCGAGCTCCACGGCCTCCAGCGGGCTGTACAGCTTGTCGCGGTCGATCTTCTCAGCGGCGGCCTGGTAGGCCTTGCTCTTCTTACTCATGCTCTGTTCCTTCTCCCCGCGGTAGTGCGGGAGTTAGTGGTTAGTGGGCCGAGCACGGCCCTCCCACGGTTGTTTCTGGTGATCCCCGGAAAGAGATCAGCCTTCGACGGTGATGCCCATCGAACGCGCGGTACCCGCGATGATCTTCGCTGCTGCGTCGACATCGTTCGAGTTCAGGTCTTCGGCCTTCGTCTTCGCGATCTCGCGGACCTGGTCCATCGACACCTTGCCGACCTTATTGGTGTGCGGAACACCCGAGCCCTTCTGCAGGCCTGCGGCCTTCAGCAGCAGCTTCGCCGCGGGCGGAGTCTTCAGCTTGAAGTCGAACGAACGGTCTTCGTACACGAAGATCTCGACCGGAATGACATTTCCGCGCTGGTTCTCTGTTGCGGCGTTGTACGCCTTGCAGAACTCCATGATGTTGACGCCGTGCTGGCCGAGCGCCGGACCCACGGGCGGAGCCGGGTTGGCCTGGCCCGCCTGGATCTGGAGCTTGATGATCCCGGAGATCTTCTTCTTCTTGGGAGGCATATCCTCTAGTCCTTTTTCCTACAGATCCGCGCACGCTGGATACGCGGAAGTCTCTTCATAACGCCTGGAAAGGAAGATCGTCAGATCTTCTCGACCTGGTTGAAGCCGAGTTCGACCGGTGTTTCGCGGCCGAAGATCGACACCAGGACCTTCACCTTGCGCTGCTCTGTGTTGACCTCGCTGATCGACGCCGGGAGGGTCGCGAACGGTCCGTCCATGACGGTCACCGACTCGCCGACCTCGAAGTCGACCTCGACGAGGTTCGATGCGGCCGCCGCAGCAGCCTCGACGCTCTCGCCCGCATCCGATGCGGCCTTCGCGGCCTGAGCCTTACGCACCTCGGCGCGCGGCATCAGGAACTGAAGGACTTCCTTCAGCGACAGCGGCGACGGGCGGGAGGTCATGCCGACGAATCCGGTGACACCCGGCGTGTTCCGCACAGCACTCCACGACTCGTCGTTGAGTTCCATGCGCACCAGAATGTAGCCCGGGAGAACCTTGCGGTTGACCTTCTTCTGCTGGCCGTTCTTGATCTCGGTGACCTCTTCGGTCGGAACCTCGACCTGGAAGATGTAGTCGCCGACGTCGAGGTTCTGGACACGGGTCTCGAGGTTGGTCTTCACCTTGTTCTCGTACCCCGCGTACGAGTGAATGACATACCAGTCGCCGGGCTGACGACGCAGCTGTGCTTTGAACTCCGCAACCGGATCGACCTCGGCCTCAGGTGCGGCCTCATCGACGTCTGCAGCATCGGACACTGCAACATCAGACACTGCGACATCAGACACTGCGACATCAGAATCGGCAGCATCGGCCGCGACGTCGCCGGCCACGACGTCGTCGGGCGTCGTGCCGCCGTCCTCCGGCGATTCGATTTCGTTCTCCGGGGTGCTCACTGCGCCCATCTCCTTCATTCTCAGACCGGACCGTCAACGGTCCGCTAGTTCTCCGGGAGGTCCACCCCGCAGCGTGGCTCGGCTGTCAGCCGAACACCAGCAACATCAATTTCGCGAAGCCGATGTCCAAGCCCGCGATGATCGCAGTCAGAACCACGAGGAACGCGAGTACCGCGATCGTGTAGTTGACCATGTCGTTGCGCGTCGGCCACACGACCTTGCGCATCTCACTGACGACCTGCTTCAGGAACACCCAGATGCGGACGAACGGATTGTGACTGGTCGACGGTGCCGACGCCGCAGCGCGCGACTTGGTCGCGACAGCGGTACCGCCACCCTGCTCCGCCCGGCTGCCACGTGCCGAGCGCTTACCGCTCGGACGCAGTTCATCGGCCCGGATGTCGTCGACCTCGACAGACTCGTCGACATCGCCGGCCTTGCGGTCCCGCTTGGCCACCTTCTCACCGATCCCTTCGTATGCATTCTGCCCGAGGGCAGGGGCGACAGGACTTGAACCTGCAACCTGCGGTTTTGGAGACCGCTGCTCTGCCAGTTGAGCTACGCCCCTTTGCGACGGATGCGCATCCGCCACCGCCGACGCTCAACAAGACCAACGCGCCACCCTTTGGGCAGCGCGCAAGTGAAGAAAAGCATCAGACTTCGTTAGTGTAGAGCAATTCGACGGCACGACCCAACTTCGCCCGGTAAACCCCAGGTAGAACCGGGTACCGAAGACTTCGACCCCCGGGCCCGTCCATGCCGGTCGCGGCCATCGGAACTGCGCACTCAATTGAATTGGACGTGAGCCTGCGCGCGACCGAAGATCTTCCGTTCGCCCTGCTTGGCGACGATCGCGATCACGCCGCGCCGAGTCGACGAGTCGAGCGACTTGACCTTTCCGGTGAAGTCCACTTCCGCGTAGCCGACCGCAGGCACGTAGACCGGGCTGGTGAAGCGGACGTTGTACTCGTAGATCGCGCCCGGATCACCGACGAATGCGCTGATCACACTGGCGCCGAGGCCCATGGTCTGCATGCCGTGGGCGACCATCCCGTCCAGCCCCGCCGACTTCGCGACCTCCGGCGAGAAGTGGATCGGGTTCGGGTCGCCTGCCACACCCGCGAAGTTCACCAGATTGCCGAGCGTCAGCACTTTGGTGACCGCGGGCAATTCCTGACCGACTTCGAGCGAATCGAAGTCGATCGCCCCATACGGTCGCGGTTGCAAGCCGGGATCGGGTTCGTTGTAGCGGTCGAACGGTCCGAAGACGGTCTGCGCACTCTGCGGCTCCCGGTCGACCTTCATCATCACGTGGTCGAGCTGGTCGAGAACTTCCGGCTCCACCTCCACCGATGGCCGTGCGACGAGTGAGGTGAACGTCGTCATCACCGGCTCGTCTCGCTGGTTCCAGACGATGTTCTTGGTCACCATCATGTCGGTGCCTCTCGCCTGCCGGAACGACTCGAGAGAGACGTCACAGATCAACTTGTCCCCCACCTTGACGGGCTGATGCAGGACCAACCGCTGGTCGGTCTGCATCACCTGCCACAGGTCGTAGCCGGTCACGACGTCCTCGAACAGGCGACGCTGAGCGATGATGCCGAGCACCGATACGAAAGTCGGAGTAGCGATCAACGTGTCGTGTCCGAGTTCGGCTGCGACGTTCTCGTTCCAGTGGACCGGGTGATCGGACTGGACGGCCCGCGCCAGCTTCCGGATCTCCTCACGCCCGACCTCGTAGTAGTCGTCGACCGTGTAGTTGTAGCCCACCATCGCCTTCGTGTGTTCGGCGATCTCCTCCGGAGTCATCTTCTCCCCGGCCTTCAGCTTCACGATCCGCGCCTGGATCTCGGGATCATCGATCTGCTCTGTCATCGCCTGTTCACTCCTCACACGGCACCCGTCGTGGGCCGCTGTCCACGCCATGCGGCAGGGCTGTGCCGCGTGGATCTCACTCTTCTCACTGTCATGCGTAACAGATCGAGACACGATCGTTACACATTCTGGTCGTCGATACGCCGATCCACGACGTTAAAGCGGGCCACCTCGCATGGAGGTGGCCCGCTTTCGAAGTATTACGTCTCCTGCACGCTCCACGCGTGCATCGAGCTCAGCGCGACTCTTTGTGAGACTGGTGCGTTCCGCAGTTCGGGCAGAACTTCTTCATCTCAAGGCGGTCGGGGTTGTTGCGCCGATTCTTCTTGGTGATGTAGTTACGGTGCTTGCACACCTCGCATGCCAAGGTGATCTTCGGCCGCACATCGGTTGAGGAAGCCACTTTGTTGCCTACTTTCGCGTCTTGCAGTTATCGGTCCCGTATCGCGACCCTGCCTACGGGCCGGGGCGTGCACCGGGTGATCGATGTGTAGCGGTGGGGGGACTCGATCCCCCGACCTCACGATTATGAGTCGTGCGCTCTAACCAGCTG
>NZ_JBQEDL010000042.1:0-27687 GCF_052106715.1 Gordonia sp. (in: high G+C Gram-positive bacteria) | reverse complement strand
AAGAACCCCTCGCTCCCGGCACCACCCGAGAACTACACAAATGATATAACTCACCTACGACAAGAACTAATGTTCGAACAGATGCGCACCGCAGCACCACACCCCTAACCGTCGGCAGAAAGCGAAACGACCGCAGCACCGACTCCGTGTGGAGTCGGCGCCGCGGCCTGACCTGCGGTCGGTGAAGTACTAGATTCGGCTACTTCGTGCGCGAATCTCCGGTCTCGGTATCGATACGCTCCTTGCGTACGTCATCAGAGACCGTCTTGGTCTCGGTGACCGCTTCGGTACCGACCCGCACACGCTCCACTGGCACCTGCTCCTTGTTCACCACGAGGCGCTCTTCGTGGAGCGGCACCTCGATCGACTCATCGCCGATCGTCGAATTGTCGTCCAACCTTGCCGCTTCGTCGGACGAGATCGGCGTCCGTTCGACCACGACCTCCTCCCGAGTCACCGGCACCTCGACCTGCTGAGTCTCTGTGACGACGTACTTGCGGAGGCGCGCCTTGCCGGTGACCTCCTGCTGCTTGTCGACGTTGAGCTGTTCCTCGTGACGGATCACGGTGTCGCCGTCGGTCGACTGGCGTGCCGCGGTGTCAGTTGCGCCGCGTGTGGCTGCGTCTGCGGCTGCCGGTCGGGAATCGCCAGTGGTTCCCGCAGCCGCGGTGCCTGCAGCCGCGGTGCCCGTAGGTGCGTTGTCTGCTGCGGCGGTGCCTGCGGTCTCCCGCTGTGGTGCCTGGCCCTGCGCCGCATGCTTGCCGCTGTTGTCGGTCGCGGTCGGACGAATTCCGTAGTGCGCGTACAGTTCCTGCTCCTGCTTGGCGCTGATGCCGTCATCGGCGTCGAGGTGCGGAGCGTCCTTCACTGCGGCCTTGGTCGGTGCGACCACAAGGTCGTCGCCGGAGACTGCGGCCCCCGCGAGCGGTACCAGAGAACTGCTGAGTCCGAAGAGTCCGGTGTTCACAGCAGCCCACTTCGGTGCACCGCTCTGGTTGTCGAGATAGATCTGGTCGACTTTTCCGATCTTGTCGCCACCCTTGTCGAGTGCCTTTGCGCCGATCAGTTTTTCGAGGTCGGTCTGGGTGATGCTCATAGTCGATCTCCCTTCATCGTGTCCTCAAGGTCCCCCCCTCAAGGAATTGGCGTGCGATCCTCGCGGTCTCTGCGCGACGAATCGATCCGCCTCCATCCACCCGAACATGATCGGAAGAAATGCGCAGCGGCACGGAGACGCCTGGCGCATTGATATCAGGGAAACTCGAGATTAAGTTGCCGGTCAAAACGCTAGAGCGTCAATGAAATCCGTTAGCCGAGTTGGAGATCGACAGAGTTCTCTTATGTTTCTATGAGGGGATGGCGATGTCTCGTTAGGGTTCGACTACGCGCCGTAGTGCTCAATTGCCCAGTGCGCCGAACAAGCGGCCGACGCTCCAGCGCTTCTTCTGCGCCTTCGCCGCCGCCGCAGGCGCGCCGCCGCTGCTCGAGTTCGAGGCGCCACCGTTCGTGGACGATTCGTATGCGACACCGGTCAATTCGAGGACGTCGACATCCGGCGCGACGCCGCTCACTGACCCGAGGCTCTGGACCAGAATGTCACCGTCCATTTCGGGGTCGCTGTCATCGTCGCCTGGGATCCGGAAAACAGACTCGGCCGGCGATTCCGCACCGTCGTCGACGGTGATCTCGCCTTCCTCTTGCCGCAGTCGGCGGACCGGCGTGCCGTCGACGACCACGCGATAGTCGCTGAAGTCGACGCTGGGGACCGTGCAACCGAAGTGTACTGTTCCGGGCAAATCGATCCTGCTCTGGTCGATTGCGTCCATGAGTCGCTCACCGCCGTCGACGATGATCGTCGAAGACCGTGTGCGGATGACGCAGGCACGTTCGTCGCCCGGCACGGTGGCGACGTCTTCGGATGTGACTTCTAGTCCGAGCGAACGGAAGCCGAGTCGGCTGAGTTGGTCATCAGTGAGGACGGATTCCGCGACCGCAACGGTGACAGTGATGCCCATGCCCTGAAGAGTATTGGTCGACTGCTCAGTCGTCAGAGTCAGACGTAGTCCGAATGAATGCTTTGACCTGGCTATTCAATGGAGCCGATGACGGGAATCGAACCCGCACTCTCAGCTTGGGAAGCTGATGTTCTACCACTAAACTACATCGGCATAGCCACCTGAAGCGGCGCGAAATCACCATAGCAAACGAGCATCACAAGGCATGTCCGCGGTGTGCTCCGATCGCTGCCCCGGTGAGCCCGACCACCGGCGAGCCATCAATGACGAAAACTGCGCCTATCTGCAGTAACCTCGTCTACGTGCTGCTATCTGACCGCGACATTCGTGCCGAGATCGCCGAGGAACGGCTTGGGATCGACCCGTTCGACTCGACACTCGTCCAGCCGTCGAGCGTCGACGTCCGTCTCGACGGACTCTTCCGCGTTTTCAACAACACCAAGTACACGCACATCGATCCGGCGAAGCGGCAGGACGAGTTGACGACCCTCGTCGAGCCGCCCGACGACGAGCCGTTCGTCCTGCACCCGGGGGAGTTCGTGCTCGGGTCGACCCTAGAAGTGTGCACGCTTCCCGACGACCTCGCAGGCCGGCTCGAAGGTAAGTCGTCGCTCGGTCGGCTCGGTCTCCTGACTCACTCGACAGCCGGATTCATCGATCCCGGTTTCTCCGGCCACATCACGCTGGAACTGTCGAATGTGGCAAACCTGCCGATCACGCTGTGGCCGGGAATGAAGATCGGCCAACTCTGCCTGTTCCGCCTCTCGAGCCCCGCCGAGTCACCGTACGGAAGCGCTGCAGTCGGCTCGAAATACCAGGGACAGCGCGGCCCGACACCGTCCAAAGCGTATTTGAATTTCCAGAGCTGACTCATGAGCGATCAGTACGACACCGCACCGTGGCTGTCCGGATTCACCATTCCGGCAGCCCCGACGGGTGCCGTGCTCGCTCTTACCTTCGGGCAGTCGGGGATTTGGACGGGTCGCGTCGACGGACGCCGACGGATCGTCGCGTCATTGTCGGAACCGCGGATCGTCCCGAGCGTTCTCGACATGCGTGTCGCAGCGGAGTTGGTCGAGAACGGGAGCGTCGCGGAAGCCGCAGAGCCATCGGTTTTCGCCGAACTGACCGAACTGGTCGCGCGAGCACGCGACCAGTTCGACGGCCGCGAGAGCATCTTCGTGATGGGCGCCGGAACGTTGCGGTTCGTTGCGGTGAGTCGGGCTGACATCGTTGAGGCGACAGTCCCAGAAGTCAACCGAATCCACGGCATGATCGTCGAGCTCGCAGGTGATCAGCCCGTCGACGCGATCCTTCTCGGCCCAGGGACCGATCTGTGGCCCGGCTTGTGGGAATCGCTCACCGAACGCGGCTTCACCGCACTGTCTCCGGGCGATCGGTTCCCCAACACGTTCGGCGGTGACGACGACCCGACCAACACTTTTGCGCGGATCGCCGAAGCCCCGGTACCCCTCGCCTGGGGAGCCCCGCCGTCCGAGAGCGGGCCCGTCTCGTTCAGTGCGTCCGGTATCGACCCTGCCGATTACGGGCTCGACGAGTACGGAAACGTACAGTTCGACGCGGCTCTCGGCGAACCGTATCGGGACCTTCAGGACGAGGCTTCCCTTGAGCGCGAGGAGGATCCGGGCGAAGCGCGTCGCGCAGCCGAGAGTAAACGCCGGTGGCAGATCACTGCAGCAGCCGCGATCCTCGTGCTCGTCGGACTCGGCGGCGTCGGCACAGCGGTCGCCACGAACATCCACGAACACAAGGGTCCGAGCATCGACGAACTCGGGGATCTGTCTGGCAACGAAACGGCCTCCGAGGCCGAAACGGTTGCGCCCGCACATATTCCGAACTCAGCCGACCGCAAGGAAGTCGCTGCTGCGCGCGCGAAGATGCTGAAGTACTCGACGCCGCCGCCCCCTCCCAAGCCCAAAGCGACGACGACGCAGAAGCAACAACAGCAGGAACCACAGCGGCAGCAGACTCAGGAGCGCCCGCGGCCGGGCCCCGAACCGCAGCCGAAACCGCGGAAGCGGACTATCCCCAATCCGATTCCTGGGCTGCCGCCCATCGTCATCGGGTAGGCGCTGCCGTCGGGGGGCTGGAAGTTCTGACTAGCTGGGCGGGGCCAGATCGTCAGTCGCGGCGGTTCTTTCGTTCGCGTGCCACCTCGAGGTAGTCGTCGAGCTGACGAGAGAGCTCTCGGTCCAGCGCGCGATACAAGGTGTTGTGGGCGGCGACGCGGCCGGTTCTGCGCAGTTCACCGAGGAAGTGTGTCGCCCAGTCCGACTCCTCACCGGCTTGCGGAATCCAGCCGTCGAACCGGCCCTCGGTGATCGCGCTGCGACCGGCGGAGATCAGCGTGTGAGCTGCGTGCCGCATGTCTTCGTCCAGCTTTTCCTGAAGGTCGAGGACATACGACAACGGCATTCCGATTGCCATCAGGCGCACGTATCCGTCGATGCTCTCGGTGTCGTTGATCGTGTACTCCTCGGGCAGCACTCCGTCGCCGACCGGTTCGATCAGACCCGATTCGCGTATCCGCGCCATCAACTCGGGGTCGTCCGTCCCGAGTAGCTCGTACAGCTCGTCGACGGTGACTGTCTGGGACGGAGTCCGCGACCACGGCTCGGTGACGAGTTCGCGCAGGCCTAAGACCTCTGCGATGTCCTCACCCTGCTCCATGCGCTCGAAGAACTCCGCGATATGGGTCATCGTGAAGCCACGGCCCAACAGGTCGTTGATGATGTGGAGCCGTGAAAGATGCTCGTCACAGTAGATCGCGATCCGGCCTCGACGTTCAGGCCGAGGGATCAGGCCGCGATCCTGATAGCCGCGCACGTTCCGCGTCGTCGTGCCCGCTTCACGCGCAAGGTCGTCGATTCGGTATTCGGTCATTCCCATGATTCTTCCAAACCCCGAGGCGTCGGGCCGGAAGAACCAGGTGAGATGTCCTACACCTCGATGGTGAGCGACTCGGACGCGCACCGCGAGACGCATGGCAGGAAGTAGCCTGACTCTCGCTCGGGTTCCAGCAGGCTGCCGTCGCGGTGGTCGACGACGCCGGCGCTGACCCGCACCTTGCACGTACCGCAGAAGCCCTGCTGGCATGAGTACGGAGCGTTCGGTCGCAGCCGACGCAGCGCGGTCAGGGCCGACTCGTCGGCGGCGACTGTCTCCGTCTCACCGGTCGATGCGAGCGTGATCGCGAACTCGGTGCCGTTCTCGATCGGGGGCGGTGAGAATCGTTCGTAGTGCAGTTCGACGTCGGTGCGATCGACCAGATGCGTACGCAAAGCCTCCAACATCGGAGTCGGGCCGCAACAGTAGACGGCGAGGCCCCTGTCTCCGACGTCGCCGACCAGTTCGTCCATCGTCGGCAGTCCGTGCTCGTCGTCGGTCCGGATCTGCACGCGGTCCCCGTAGCGTGCCAGCTCATCCCGGAATGGAATCGAGTCGAGGGTGCGGCCACTGTAGATCATCGACCAGTCGATGCCGAAACGGTCGGCCACTGCGATCATCGGAAGGATCGGGGTCACACCGATGCCTGCGGCGACGAAACGCAGTCGTCCGACTGGTGACCCGTATCCGGGCATCGCTAACGGGAACGCGTTACGCGGACCTTTGACCTCGATGGCGTCGCCGACACCGAGGGTGTCGTGGACCTCGGTTGATCCGCCGCCGCCGTCCGGGATACGACGAACGGCGATGCGGTAGGTCGTCTGATCGCCCGGATCGCCGCACAGGGAGTACTCACGCATCCGGCCAGACGGCAACAGCAGGTCGAGGTGAGCGCCGGAACGCCACGGAGGAAGCACCGAACGGTCCGGTGCGGCGAACGTCAACGCGATCACGTTCTCGTCGTGTGCGACGACGTCACGGGCGACGATCTCCAGTGTCTGGACTCCGTCGTTCTGCGGGACGTCCCGCAGAGGCGCGAGGGGAGCCCAGAACGGGAACCACACCTTGCCGATACCTGTGAGGACGCGCATCAACGGATCACGGCGCCACCGACCGGTCAGGTGCGCGGGTTCGGCGGCCAGCGTCGTCTCGTGCGGATGTTTGATGTGGTTCATGACCGTCATCCCGCTCGTCGAGCCCCCGGCGACGTCGCCAGGTATGCCACGGCCTGGGCGGTGTCGCCGATCTCCGACGGATGAAATCCCGGCCTGAAATAGGTCGCTGTCGACACGACGATGCGCCCGACCTTTGGGAAGATGCCCTTGCGCGATTCAGCGAAATAGTCCTTGACATACTTCAGGTTTCGGGCTCGAGTGCTCATCTCTGAGAATGTCGGGTCCTGGCTGTTGATGAACCGGAAGCCGCGGATCAGGAGGATCAGCAGAAACGGAAGAGCCAGACCCATGGCACGGCCGCGGCGTAGGCGGCTGTCCCCGAAGTACGCTGCGACTTCGTGTGCGACGGAACGGTGCTCTACCTCTTCGGCACCGTGCCAGACGAACATGTCGGTCATGTTCGGGTCGGCTCCGTTCTCGGACCAAGTGCAGTTCAGGGCGAAGTCGCCGAGGAAGGCCGTGTAGTGCTCGATCGCCGCGATCAGCCAGAGGCGTTCGACGAGATGCTTCTGCATGGCCTCGGGCGTCTGCCCCTCGCGTGGTCCGAGGACGCGACGAAAGACCCACTCCATCTGGGTGAGGTAGCCGCTCGGGTCGATGCCGCGGGTGGTCAACCACTCGTGGACGGCCTTGTCGTGTGCCTCGGCGTGCATCGCCTCCTGGCCGACGAAACCGCGAATGTCGGCCGCGAGGTTCTCGTCCTTGACCATCGGGAGCGCCTCGTTGAATGTCTGGACGAACCACCGCTCGCCTTCGGGCAGCAGCAGATTCAAGGCTGTGATCATGTTCGACGACACCGGGTGATTCGGGATCCAGTGCAGCGGACTCTCCGACAGGTCGAACTCGACGTTGCGGGCATGGAGTTCAACGTCGCCCGGATCGGTATCGACGTTCGGGTGGGGGCGTGCATGCGTGCGTGCCATCGCGGTCTCCTATCGGGTCAGTCTCTGGCGTGCCGCGATGCGCGACGCCCAGGGGATGAAGCGGTACACGCGGTAACCGAGTTTCGCTTCCGGCGTCACGGGCACGACGGCCTTGTTGGACGCGACGGCGGCGACGATCTCGCGTGCCACCTTGTCCGGCGTGTAGTTCCGCTTCTCGTAGAAGCCACTCACCTTGCGGCGCATGGCTTCCTGGTCGTCGACGCCCGCATACTCGGTGGCCGACGTGATGTTGGTGTTGACGATGCCGGGGCAGATCGCGCTGACCCCGATCCGATGGGCCGCGAGCTCGGCTCGCAGACTCTCGGAGAACATGAGCACACCTGCCTTGCTCGCTGAATACAGTCCGAGCTCTCGTGACGGGGTGAATGCGGCGGCCGACGCTAGATTCACGATATGACCGCCGGTTCCGCGCTCGACCATCTGCGTGGCGAACGCGCGACTACCGCTGATCACGCCGCGCAGATTGATGTCGAAGAGACGGTCGATCTGGTCATCGGTGGCGTCCAGTGTGCTGCCGCCGAGACCGATGCCGGCGTTGTTGATGACGATGTCGGGGACACCGTGCTGCGCAAGGACATTCGCGGCGAAGTCGTTGACCGCAGCGGTCTTCGAGACGTCCAGCTCGTAGACGGCGGTGAGAACGCCCTTCGCCTTGCACTCGGTGGCGGTCTCGCCGGCCCCGGCGGTGTCGATGTCGGCGAGGACCACCTCGCAGCCGAGCTCGGCCAAGGAGTACGCGGTCTCGCGTCCGATCCCGCTGCCTGCGCCGGTGACGACGGCGAGCTTGCCGGTCAGCGGCTGCGGCGGACCGGACACGCGTGCACGGTCGATCGTGTTCGGAGCGCTCGACGTCCCGTTCTCGATGGAGTCGATGAATTCGATCGCCGTCGCCGCCAGATAGTCCGGGTTCGTGTACGGCAGCCAGTGGCCGGTGGCCGTCGACTTACGCCACAGCTTCGCGGCGTGCGTGTACGTACGGTCGTAGATGGCCGGACGCAGCGCGATGTCGCGGTCGTTCACCACCTCGAGGACCGGGACCTCGGTGGGACGGGGGTCCGGTGAGGCGAGCTTGGCTCGGATGTTGGCGCGGTAGAGTTTGAGCCCGGAGATCATGTCCTCACGCAGGGTCGGAGCAAACGAGACGTTCTCGCGCGGCGTGCCCTCGACCGTGTGGAGGAACTCGGTCCACAGCTTCTCCGAGCCCAGACTGCGGAAGAACGCGTCGGAGACGCCGGGGATCTGGAAGAACCCGGTGTAGGCCGACGATGCCACCTGGGAGAGTGCCTTGCCGACGCTGCTCAGCGTTCCGGTCGTCAATTGGACGCGCGCCCACTCGCCCAGGAAATCCAGGTTCGGGCCCGACACCGACGTGAACGATGCGATGGCATTCTCGGCACCGGGCGTCGTCACCGACTCCCAGGTCTGGACCGAACCCCAGTCGTGTGCGACCACGTGTGCGCGGTGACCGTCGGTGACCGCGTCGATCACCGCGAACAGGTCCTGTGCCAGGTCGGCCAACTGGTACGACGACACCGCCTCCGGGCGGTCGCTCTCGCCGAAACCACGTGTGTCGTAAGCGAATACGCGGTAATGCTCGGCGAGTAGCGGGGCCACTCGATCCCAGAGGTGATGGGTGTCGGGCCAGCCGTGGACCAGAACTACCGTCGGGCGGTCGGTGTTCGCCGTGTCGCCGTACGAGAACGTCGCGAGGCGGAATTCGCCCGCATCGACGTCGCTGCGATGCCAATCGATCATGTCGTCTCCGATCGTGCCAATGATCATTGAGACGGTACCACCGGTAACAGCGGTCCGCTAGCAGTTGCTAGCGGACGATACTATATGTTACTGCCGGTACCACGACAGGAAGTTGCCGATCCGATCGATCGCCTCGGACAGGTCACGCGCCCACGGTAGCGTCACGATGCGGAAATGGTTCATATCGTCCAAATTGAATCCCGACCCCTGCACCACGAGAATCTTCTCGTGAAGGAGCAGGTCCTGGACGAATTTCTCGTCGTCGTGGATCTCGTGGACCTCGGGATCGAGCCGCGGGAACGCGTACAGTGCGCCCATCGGTTTCACACAGCTCACACCCGGAATGTCGTTCAACTTGTCCCACGTGATGTTGCGCTGCTCCAGCAGGCGGCCACCGGGATGAACGAGGGCGTCGATGCTCTGGTATCCGCCGAGTGCCACCTGGATCGCGTGCTGGGCAGGGACGTTGGCACACAATCGCGTCGACGCCAGAATGCCCATGCCCTCGATGAACCCCTTGGCGTGGTCCTTCGGCCCCGTCATCACGACCCAGCCCGCGCGGTAACCACACACGCGGTACGCCTTCGAGAGGCCGTTGAAGGTGAACGTCAACAGATCCGGAGCCAGCGACGCCACGTTGACGTGCTCGGCTCCGTCGTAGAGGATCTTGTCGTAGATCTCGTCGGCGAGGATCAGCAGCGAGTTCTTGCGAGCCACCTCGACCAGGCGTTCGAGCACCTCGCGTGAGTAGACGGCACCTGTCGGGTTGTTCGGGTTGATGACGACGATCGCCTTGGTGCGCGGCGTGATCTTCGATTCGATGTCCTCGATGCTCGGATTCCAGCCGTTGTCCTCGTCGCACTTGTAATGGACCGGGGTACCGCCCGACAGCGCGGTCATCGCCGTCCACAGCGGGTAGTCCGGAGTCGGGATGAGAACCTCGTCGCCGTTGTTGAGCAGCGCCTGCATCGTCATTGTGATCAGCTCGGACACCCCGTTGCCGAGAAGCACGTCGTCGACATCGAAGTACGGGAAGTCGGGGATGAGCTCGTAGCGGGTCACCACGGCGCGGCGAGCAGACAGGACTCCCGCCGACTCGGAATAGCCTTGCGAGAACGGCAGTGCGTGGATCATGTCGCGCAGGATGACGTCCGGCGCCTCGAACCCGAACAAGGCAGGATTGCCGATGTTCAGCTTGAGGATGCGGTGCCCCTCCGACTCGAGTCGCGCCGCCTCCGCGTGCACCGGACCTCGGATCTCGTAGCACACGTTCTGCAGCTTCTGGGACTGCTCGAGCGTGCGGAGATTCAGGTTCTGGTGCGACACGTGGGGGCGACTCATGGGTACATTCTGTCAGCCTGACGCAATCGAATTGAATTCGACGGGGACACTGGTGGGCGTGACTTCCACCTCGTTCACCGTCGCCTCGTTCAACGTCAACGGAATCCGTGCGTCCCGTCGTCGTGGATTCGACAGTTGGCTCGCCGACCGAGCCCCGGATGTCGTCGGCTTGCAAGAGTTGCGGTGTCCGGCGTCGGAGGTCGGCGAGTTTCCCGGCTACTCGGCTGCGACGGATGTCGGGTCGATCCCGGGCCGGAACGGCGTCGCACTGCTGACCCGGTATAAACCTGACGCCGTCCGATCGTGGGCGGTAACGCCACCGAAGGCACGCGGCCTCGGCGCCTATGCCTCGCACGGGCGGTACATCGAAGTCGACCTGGCAGACCGACCGCTGACTGTGGCCTGCCTGTATCTCCCGAAAGGTGGATTGCCCGGTCACTTGCAGCGCCCGGGCGGCATGCGCGCTGAAACTGACGGCGGAGCCAAGTACGAACGAAAGATGGCGTTCCTCGCTGGATTCGCCCGGGAACTCGACCGGAACAGGCTGGCCGCAGCGCGGGCGGGCCGCGAATTCCTCCTGGTAGGGGACCTGAACGTCGCACATACTCAACACGACGTCACTAACTGGCGTCCGGCCCGGAAGATGGAAGGGTTCTTGCCGGAGGAGCGCGAGTGGTTCTCATCGCTGCTGTCGCCGCGTCGTCTCGTCGATGTGGTGAGGGACTCATACGGCGACCACCCGGGACCGCTCACCTGGTGGAGTTGGGCGGGGCAGTCGTTCGTGAAAGACGTTGGTTGGCGGATTGACCACCACCTGGCGACCCCGGGGCTTGCGCGACGTGCCGAAACTGTCTGGGTGGACAAAGAGGCGTCACCGGATGCGCGGTTGTCCGACCACGCCCCACTGATCGTGCGCTACCGAGACTGATCGGCAAACGTTTGTGCTCGACAGTGTCCTAGGGACACCGTCGAGCACAAACATTGAGCGAATCGGAACCGTCTACGCGTGGCGTGCGTCTAACTGAGTATGGGGGAGAGGGAGCCGCGGGGCGTTCCGGTTTGTATTCGCGTCGCAGAGCACCTTGCGGAAAATGACGGCGTCATCACGGCGGAACGGGCCCACGAGTTGGGTATGTCGATCGACGAAGTGAAGAACAAAGTACTTGTGCGGCTGTGGATCCCACATGCTCGCGGCGTCTATCTATCGGCCGAGCACCGGATGACCGAGACGGCGCGCCTGCGGATCGCGGTGGCGACGCATGGCGGCGTGGTCGACAGGACGGCGGCGGGGTGGCTGCACGGTCTGATCCGAGACCTTCCGGACGTGATCACGCTGTCGGTCCCGCAGGCCGTGCACGGCACCGCCGACTGTGCGGTGACGACGGGCTCCAAGCGGCGAACATTTCCCTCCGAAGACGTCACGGTCGTGGCTGGGACAGCGGTGACCGCCTTGCCGTTGACGATCTTGCAGGCCGCCGCCGAGCTGGATATCGATGCGGCTGTGTCTTTGATGGATCGGGCGCTCCAGACCAGGCAAGTCACTGTGGCGGAGCTGCGTGCCAGCCTCAACCGCAATGCAGGCGCTCACGGAATGGGAGCGGCGCGCATCGTCCTCACCGCAGCAGAAGACGATTCCGAATCGGAGGCGGAGCGGCTATTCGTTCGACTTCTGAAGAGGTACGGGATTACTGGTTGGAAACAACAGGTGTGGGTCGGTGGGCATCGCATTGACTTCGTGTGGCCCGAGCTGGGGATCGTCGTCGCGATCAATGGTTGGGCCTTTCACCACGAGTACGACAGGTGGGACACCGATCTGCGTACGACGAACATGCTCGTGGGGATGGGGTGGTACCCGCTCAGCTTTCCCTGGAAACGGCTGAAGTTCGAGGAGGAGTCTGTGATGCGGGAACTAGCGAACGCGATCGAAACGCGACAGACCATCCAATAGAACGACGTTGGGACTCGACCGTGTTCCCAGGGAGGTGGATCCCTAGGACAGGGTCGAGTCCCAACGTTCGACTCGATACGGGCTACTTGGCGCCGGGGCGCTTCTTCCCGGCTGCGAGACCGAAACCTTTGGCCTTGGAAGCACCGGTCTCGGCGATAGTCCGGGCGTCCGCCGCGGGTGCCGACGGAGTCGGAGCCTCAGAGGCCTCGGCCTCGGTCTCTGCAGGTGCCTCGGCCTCGGGAGATTCCGGCTCGGCGGCAGGCTGAGCTTCATCCTCCGGAGCGCTCTCCTCTGCGGGAGCCTCGGACGTTGCGGGAGCCTCAGACGCTGCCGGAGCCTCCGCCTCGGGAGATTCCGGCTCGGCGGAAGCTTCCGGTTCTGCGGCCTCTTCGGTCTCTGCCGGTGCAGCTGTGGCGGCCGGTTTCGGTGCGCCGGGTTTCTTGGCGCCTGGTTTCTTCAGTCCGCCTGCCATGCCGAAGCCTTTGGCTTTGCCTTCGGTGCCCTCAGTGGCGCCGGCCTGTGCGGTTCCGGCGTCGGCCGGGGCCACGGCGGCGGGAGCCTCCGGTTCTGCGGGAGCCTCGGCTTCTGCTGGTGCAGCCGTTGCGGCCGGCTTGGGGGCTCCTGGCTTCTTGGCGCCTGGTTTCTTCAGTCCGCCTGCCATGCCGAAGCCCTTGGCCTTGCCCTCGGTGCTCTCGGTGGCAGCTGGGGCCTCCGTCGTCGCCGACGATTCGGCGGACGATTCTCCAACAGGTGCGCTAGCTCCACCTGGTTTCGGTGCTCCGCCGCCGGGCTTCGGCGCTCCGCCTGGCTTCTTGATCCCGCCCGGCTTTTTCAGGCCTCCGCCCATGGCCAGGCCCTTGGCCGGTGCGGCCTCGGTTGTCTCGGCTGCCGGTGCATCGCCTGCGGGAGCGGCCGCGCCGCCCGGCTTGGGTGCGCCGCCCGGCTTCTTCAATCCGCCGGGCTTCTTGAGGCCGCCACCCTTGGGCGCCAGACCCACAGCAGGCTTTGCCTCAGTGGTTGGAGCCTCGGCGGTCTTGGCCTCCGCCGCGGGAGTGGCCTTCGGAGCGGCCTTCGCGGGTTCGGGCTCAGGCTCGGGAGTCGGAGCCAGCTCGGACTGGATCGGGTGCAAGAACTTGCCACCGCGCTCGACCTTCTCGCGGCCACGCTGCACACCTTCGAGAATCATCTGCGCGACGTCGATGACCTCGACCTTGCCCTCTTCTTCGGTGCCGCTGGTGCGGGCAGTCACGCCGTCGGTGAGCATGACACGGCAGAACGGGCAGCCGGTCGCGATCTTCTTCGTCTCGCCCTCTTTGGACGGAGCAGGTGTCAGTGTGAGTGTGTCGAGCGCTTCATCGACGCGGTCGACGTTGATGCGCTTACCGATCTGCTCTTCCATCCACATGCGAGCGCCGCCGGCGCCACAGCACATGGAGCGTTCCCCGTGGCGAGGCATCTCGGTCAGTTCGCCGCCGGCCGCGTCCATGAGTTCACGCGGAGCGTCGTAGACCTTGTTATGACGGCCCAGGTAACAGGGGTCGTGGTAGGTGATCGACTGGCCGCCGACCGGGGCGACCGGCACCAGACGCTTCTCGCGCACCAGCCGGTTGAGCAGCTGAGTGTGGTGCACCACCTCGTACTCGCCGCCGACCTGCGGGTACTCGTTGCCGAGTGCGTTGAAGCAGTGGGCACAGGTGACGATGATCTTCTTGCGCTGTGTCGGCGCGGTTGCGAACAGTTCGTCGAACGTCTCGATGTTCTGCTGCGCGAGCATCTGGAACAGAAATTCGTTACCTGCGCGGCGAGCGGAGTCGCCTGTGCAGGTCTCGCCCTGACCGAGGACGAGGAAGTCGACGGCTGCGATGTCGAGGAGTTCGGCGACCGCCTTCGTCGTCTTCTTCGCGCGGTCCTCGTACGCGCCGGCGCAGCCGACCCAGAAGAGGTACTCGTAGCCCTCGAACGACTCGACGTCCTGGCCATAGACCGGGATGTCGATGTCCATCTCATCGATCCACGCGGTGCGCTGCGAGGAGTTCTGACCCCACGGGTTGCCCTTGTTCTCGAGGTTCTTGAACATGCCCGCGAGCTCGGTCGGGAAGTCCGACTCGATCAGGACCTGGTAGCGCCGCATGTCGATGAAGTGGTCGACGTGCTCGATGTCCACCGGGCACTGCTCGACGCAGGCGCCGCATGTGGTGCACGACCACAGTGCCTCAGCGTCGATGACGGCTCCCAGTGGATCTCCGCCGAGCGAATCGCCGACCAGCTTGCGATCAGCTTCCGCACGCGCGGACTCAGGGACCTTGGCGAGCTTGTCTTCGTCGACGTTTCCGTCCTTGTCGACGATGCCGGCCTCGTCGCCTTCCATGTTCTTGGCGCCGCCCGCGAACAGATACGGCGCCTTGGCCTGGCCGTGGTCGCGCAGCGCCATGATCATCAGCTTCGGCGACAGCGGCTTACCGGTGTTCCACGCAGGGCACTGCGACTGGCAGCGACCGCACTCGGTGCACGTGGTGAAGTCGAGCCAGCCCTTCCACGAGAAGTCCTCGATCTTGCCTGCGCCGAACGCGTCGACGTCGGGGTCGGCCTCCTCCATGTCGAGGACCTTGCCCTGGCTCATCATCGGCTTCGCCGCGCCGAGGGCGACTCCCCCGTCGGACTCACGCTTGAAGAAGATGTTCGGGAACGCCGCGAAGCGGTGCCATGCGACACCCCAGTCGATGTTGAGGCCGACCACGGCGAGCCAGATCATGCCCGACATCAGCTTGATGACCGCAGCAGCGGTCACCCAGTACACGGAACTGCCCTCGAAGAGCTGTGCAAAGTAGTGGGTGAAGAACGACGTCCAGATCGGCGGGTCTTCGATGCCCGACGAGATCTTGAAGGTCTTGACGAACACCATGCCGAGTCCCTCGATGAGGACGACCAACTCGACGAAGTATGCGGCGCCGAAGCGCGAACCGGAGAAGCGCGAGAGCCTTCCGGGGCGACGCGGGTGGTTGAGCTGACGAATGATCATCATCACGGAGATGCCGATCACTGTGCCGAGCCCGAGGACCTCATCGGCGAAGATGTAGATGTCCCATGCGCCGATGACCGGCCAGTGGAACTCGGGGTCGAAGATCTGCCCGTATGCCTCGAACCAGAAGATCGCACCGATCAGGAAGCCGAACATCACCAGCCAGTGAGCCCACCCGACGGTGCGGAACTTGACCATTCGAGTGTGCGCGACGAACTCTTTCAGCATCGTCGCCAGGCGCTTACCTGGATAGGCGAAGCGCTGCGCATCGACCTTCTGACCTTGCGCAATGGAGCGAATCATGGTGAATACGCCCCGCAAGAACAGTGCCCAACACACCAGGCTGATCAACGCGGCGATCGATCCGATCACGATCGTGGTCGTCGTCATGAAAGTACCGGCCTTTCTTCAGGTCGTACCAGGACTCGACGTGAGCGGCCGATGCTCATGTCGAAGTCGACGTTTTTCTCCTGGTTACCGTAAGGCTTCGCACCCGCCGAGCGCTCCCAAGGATTACCTAACTTCGCTGGTTGCAACGGGTTCCAGGTCTGCGGTGGTGATGTTACTCGTCAGTAAGTATTGGGCCAAGTCTGCTCCAGCCGATGCCGGTGTGACGTCGGACAAGGTGCGATGGCGCCTCGACTTCGCTCGACCGGCGGAGGGCCGACCAGCGAGCGGGGTCTCGACTTCGCTCAACCGGTTAGGCCTTCGGAGGCAGCGCTTCGAGCTCGGAGAGGGTGGTCTCCAGATGGTCGAGCATGCGCTGCAGGCTGGGGAGCTCGGCGCGGGCGCCGGTGATGCCGAAGTTCGCCTTACCGGAGATGGTGGCGATCGTGATGTTGATGGCCAGTCCTTCCAGTGGGATCGACACCGGATAGCAGCCGTCCATGCGCGCGCCGTTCCAGTACAGTGGCTCGTCGGGGCCGGGAATGCTCGAGATCATCAGATTGAATCCGGTCGGCGTGTACTGCACGAAGCCAGGGATCGTGGTGAACGCCAACGGCCAGATGATCGCTGCGCCCAGCGCGAGAGCCTGCAGTGGTCGGAGGCCGCGGACGGCCGCCTTCGCTGCGTTCGTCGACGCCTTGATCGCAGCGACGCGGGCTCCGGGGTCGGCAACGTCAGTGGCCAAACGGACCGAGATCGCGGTGATCGCGTTGCCATCGGAATCGTTGTCGCTGTGCAACGAGACCGGCAGCACTGCGACGAGTGACTCGTCGGGCAGTGCGTCTTGATCGCTCAGATAGGTGCGCAAGGCGCCCGAGCACATCGCAACCATCACATCGTTCAACGTCATGCCTTGCGCTTTGCCGACCGCGCGGAGACGTTCGACCGGCCAGTCCTGTGCCGCGAAACGTCGTGCGGATCCGATCGGGACGTTCAAGATCGTGTTCGGAGCCTGCTGCATTGGCGGCACGTAGTCCTTGTCCGTCACGCCGGCGAGGGCGATCCTGGCGGCAGCGGGCCCTAGACCGACGACTTGTTCAGCGATGTCGACGACGTGTGAGGCGACTCCGGTGATCGACGAGAGGAGGCCTTTCGTCTTGGTCTCGCCATTCGCTTTGGGCTTAGAACGCCGTTGCGACCGTGCATCCCAGACTGCGGTCACCGACCTGTCGTCTGGGTCGGTCGACAGGCTTCGCTGGAGCAGTCGGAGAGCGGTCACGCCGTCGACCACGGAGTGGTGGAACTTCGTGTACACGGCTATGCGACCGTCGGCGAGGCCCTCGATGATGTGCGCCTCCCACATCGGTCGGCGACGGTCGAGGAGGTTCCCGTGGTTGAGCGACACGTATTGCAGTAGGTCGCGGACCGCACCGGGGCGAGGGAGGATCGCGCGTCGGAGGTGATAGTCGAAGTCGATATCATCGTCGTACGACCACGCCGTGTATCCGGCGACCTGTGCGGGAGTTGCCGGTCGCTTCAAGAACATCTTCGCGACATGGCCTGTCGGTATCCGCAGCTTCGCGGCCATCTCCTCGGCGAGTTCGTCGGAGGTCTGATCGTTGCGCGGGACGAACAACTGGAGTCCGCCTACGTGCATGGGCTGCTCACGGGTCTCAGCGATCAGGAACATCGAATCTGTGACCGGCATGTACTGCATGGCAACTAACCCCTCCCCGTGACGTGCGCTCCTGGGCGCATGAGTGGCCCAATTGTGACATGACGCACAATGGCGGGTTTCATCGCCCTATCTCGTTGGATTCTGCAGCGTGAACGGCGCGCACTACCGTGAACGAGTGCTCACTCGACGGCGCCTCGTGCAGCTTCTCCTATTGGCAGTTCTCGCTGTCGAAGTCCTGGTCGCAGTCACGTCGTCATGGGTAGCCGTCGCATCGCGCGGTCGGGTCGTCGAACCCGGAGAGATCCCCGAGCAGGCGTCTCGCACCGTGATCGTTCTCGGTGCGAAAGCTGACGACGGGCAGCCCGGTGACTACCTCCGAGCGAGGCTCGACGTGGTCGTCGACCTGTATTTGTCGCGCCGCGTCGACAGGATCCTCGTGTCGGGCAACGACGCAGACGATGCAGGGAACGAGATCCGCGTGATGCGCGCCTACCTGGAGGCGGGTGGCGTGCCGTCGAACGTGATCGTCGACGACGGCTTCGGGCTCAACACCGCGGCCACATGTCGACGTGCCGCAGACGTGTTCGGGATTCGGTCAGCGCTGATCGTCACGCAGAACTTCCACGCCGGGCGGGCCGTGCTCCTGTGCGACGCGTACGGGGTCGACGCGACCGGTGTGATCGCACCGTGCGGGCATTGTTCGACGCCCAGCATGATCCGTAATCACTTGCGTGAATCGCTCGCGTCGCGACCGCGTGCCGTCTGGGATTCCCTCCGCACACGGAAATAGCGACGAGCGAGGACGGGACGACAAGTAGGTCATTCAATCGGATTGCGCCCCTTAGTATTCGGAATAGCGTGAGCACATGGTGAGGACCGGACGGCCCGGGTTGGACGTGGCGGGACTCGCGGTGGCCGCCGAGGCAGCGGTGATTCCGGCGCACGCGGCCCTCGCCGCTCTGCACGACGCCCGCGTCCCGGTCGCCGCGGTCACCGCCGTCCTCCATGTGGGACACAGCGACGGTGAGTCGGTGTCGGGGACGGTCCGCGACGTCGTCGGAGCCGCCGGTTGCCTGCGCACGTTCGACGTCGACCCGCGCGCAGGCGGCTTCGTCGCGGCGTTGGCGGTCGGCGCATCGCTCCTGGGTGACGGGGACAGGGAACACCACGGGATCAGCGGCGCGGTGTTGATCACCGCCTGCGAGCCCGGCAGCGGTGCCGCGTCGATCGTATTGACACGCGGATCGCCCTCGGGCGCAGGCGTATCGGGAATCGGTCAGGCGTCGAGCGACACGATCGCGCCGTGCGTGCTGCGGTCGGCGTCTCCAGTCCGCGGGCTCCTCGACTGCCGCGCGGCGGGCCGCTACGACGTGGTGCTGGTCGCTGCCGACCGTACGTCCCCGAGAACCGCCTCCGTGCGGTGCCGCCTGCAGCACTGGCGCTAAGAGTCTGCGGAGTCGTCCTACTCGAACATCGGCGGCTGCGGCGGCCACCAACCCGTCGCCATGCCGATGTCGGAGTCCAGGTACGGAATCAGGCTGCGGACGAACGCGGTCGTCAGGTGGTGGGAGTCGTGCCAGACCAGGATGTTGCCGACCACCGCCGGACAGTAGCCGCCTCGGCAGAATGCGTTGCTGTAGTCGAGGAACGTCATATTCGGGAAGTCGTCTGCGATCGCGTCGATCGGGCTCACCTCCGCCAGGGTGCGCGCCCGCGGGACTCCACAGACGTCAGGGCTCTTGCCCGCGGCGATGCAGTCGCGCGGAATCATCGGCCCACGCGTCCACGGGGTGTCTCGCACGGCGATCACGTTCTGTCCGCGATCGCGGAACAGTGCGAAGTAGTCGAGGTAGCCCTTGGGGGTCACGTCCCCTGGACCGTCGTCGGCCGGTCGTGACGCGGTCGTGAAGACGACGTCGGGTTTGTCTTCGTCGAGCTTGTCGGCGACCCGCTCGGACCAGTCGTTGCACTCGGTGAGTAGTTCGCCTGCGTACTCGACTGCGGCCTCGGTGCTCAGCGCGCACCCGGCCTTCATGTACGTCGTGACTCGGAATCCGCGCTTCTTGCCGATGACATCGAGTGCGGTCATCCAGTGTTCGGAATGCGATCCGCCGACGACGGCCATCGTTCGGGTCGCGGTCGGGTCTCCGTACACGCCGACCCGGATGGACGGGTCCCCGAAGTTGGAGAAGTGCGGTCGGTGGTTGAGCGGCCAGTCGCTTTCGGCGGCTTCGGGAGACGGCACCGCTTCGACAGCAGGTGTGGGGAAGTCGCTGAGGAAGGCGCGCGCGCCGGGGTAGTCGCGCGGGTCGAGATTCGTGGTGTCGACGTACCGATGTGCGGCGCGGTACTGCCAGTACCCCGCGCTGCCCACGGAGAACAGCGTTGCGATGACGAGGCCGACCGCGAGGATCCGGCGGTACCGAGTGGTGAACCCTGCGCCGCGTCCGGCGCGCAGTGGCGCTTCGACGAACTTGGTCGTGAACCACGCGACGATCACGGAGACGACGAGAATGACGGTGCCTTCCACGAACGACACGTCGTCCTTGAAACGCCACGTCATGTAGAAGATGAGGAATGGCCAATGCCACAGGTAGAGCGCGTAGGCGATGGAGCCGAGCCACACGATCCACGGGTGGGCGAGGACACGGCCACCACCCGACAGATCGTTGCCGGGTACTTCGCGCGGTGCGGTGGCCGAGGAACCGAGCCAGATCAGCAGAAGAGTCGAGCCTGCCGGGACGAGCGCTAACAGCGCCGGGTACTGCTCGACGCCCGCGATCCAGAAGCCAGACGATGCGATGAGGAGTACGGCCGCTGCCGTGAGTGCCGTCCGCAGCCAGTCCGCCAACCGGAGACGGGGCATCCAGATGGCGAGGAGCCCGCCGGTGATCGGCTCCCATACACGCGCGATCGTGTCGTAGTAGTTGAACGGCTGGTTGATCCCGTGGCGGTAGTTCGCCCATGCGAACGACACCAACGCGACGAACGCCAGACTGCCGCCGACGACGCCGGTAATGACACGTGGGCGACCCAATGCGGGCCAGAATCGTGCGCCGAGCTTCAGGAGACCGCCGAGGGCGAGGGCACTGACGATCGTGATGAAGAAGAACTGGCCCTGCATGGCCATCGACCACAGGTGTTGCATCGGGCTGACTGCGGAGTCGGCCGCTCCGTAGTCCTGCGATGCGAACGCCAGGTGATAGTTCTGGTAGTAGAAGGCGGAGGCGATGAGCTCCTTGCCGAGCGGAGCCCACCGTGTCGACGGCATCAACCACCAGGTCAACGCCGCAACCACGGCGAGCAGAAGGAACAGGGCCGGGATCAGTCGGCGGAGCATCCGGGACAGTCGCGGCCAGGGGTTGATCGCTACCGACCAACTCTGGTCAGCGGGATTGGTCCGGATGACGTGTTTGAGCAAGGACGCGACGAAGAAGTAGCCGGAGAGCGTGAGGAATACGTCGACGCCGCCGGACACGCGCCCGAACCACACATGGAAGATCGCAACGAGGAAGATTGCGATTCCGCGCAGCCCGTCGAGGTCGAGACGATAGCCCGAATTGGTGCCAGCGGCCGCGTCCTCGTTCGGTGTCGAGTGCGACTGAGGCCCGTTGATCGCTCCGGCTTTCGTCACAGCGGGGATGGTACGTGGACGGGCGTGCCTTTTTCCATTTCGACGCGGGTCCGCCCTTTTCCAGGCGCGGACCCGCGTCGTCATGTCGATCGGCGATCACGCTGCCGGTCGGGCATGCGGTCCGGTGTCTGACGTATCCGATTCGCCCAGCTTCGCGGCGTACGAGACGCCGAGGCCCAACAGGATGAGTCCGACGACGATGAATGCGATCACCCGGAAGATCCCGTCGAGTGCAGCGAGATCGAAGACGAAGAGTTTGGCGATCGCGGCAGCCATCACTGCCAGCCCCGCGGTGAGAGCGACCACTCGGTCGGTGCCGGTGAGGCGTCGCGCCCAGAGGAGGGCAGCGGCGGCGGCAACGCCCCATGTGATCGTTGCGGCGGCGTGACCTGCACGGAATGCGGCGTCGGCATCTGGAGTGATCAGGTGGGCGGAAGCCAGCGTGGCGGTGGTGATCAGCCACAGTCCCACAGCGCTGCCTGCGACCGTGAGCTGTGGGGCGGACTCCGGATAGACGTCGGCCCACGACCACGCGATGAGAGCGGTGGCCGCCAGACCCATGAGTCCGCCGACGAGCAGCGAAGCGTGAGTGCCGTCATCAGACTGGAGCTGGGTGGACAACAGCTGGTGCAGCGCGCCGTCACCGGTGAGCGCGAGGACGCCGATCCCGCTGAACACGGTGCCTGCGACGCGGACGCCGTGAGCGAGGTCGCCTGCGAACGGAGCAGCGACGGCGAGCAGGAGTCCGGTGACCATGAGTGCGGACGGGCGGTAGTCGGTGTCGAGGACGTACCCAGCGGCGACCAGCAGGTGCACGATCGCCGCACCCAGCCACATGATGCGAGCAGCGCGGGGGACGAACCGGGTCGTCGAGAATGCCACGACCAGGTACATCGCGGAGCCTGCGGCGAGGACGGCGGGAGCGGCGGCTCCGAGCGATCCCGCAGCGAACAGCATTGGGGCGGCGGCGAATCCGGAGGCCAGGGCGACGACCTCGGGGTGAGTTGCACTACGGACGAGCAGGAGTGACGAGCCGATCGCGATCGCGATACCGGCGAGCGCGAAGCCGTTGGTGAGCCACAGTTGGTCCGAGGTCTGCGTGAAGATCAGCGACGGGAACATCACCGCAGCCGTATTGACGATGAAGACGGTGAGCCAGTTGCGTCCGACCTGGATCCACAGGGTGGTGGCGGCGTAGACGAGTAGGAAGCCGATGAGCATTTCGTCGACGCCGCGCGTGACGACAGGGGCGAGGACGAGCATCGGGATCGAGACCATCAACGTCAGGGTCTGACTGTTCCAGCGGTGTGCGATACCGAGACCGATACCTGCGATGAGGCCCGCGATGATGAGGGCCGCGATGTCGGGTAGCCACCTGTAGACGGTGCTCATTGCGAGTACGTCGAACAGGAGACCTGCGATGCCGGTGGCAACGAGAGCGACGGCTCCGGGGCGACGTTCCGCGGTGCGGCCTGTCCAGACTCCGAGTCCGGCGAGGGCGGCGGCGAGGACACCGCCTCCCACGACCCGGACCTCGGGCCGAAGGAGTCCGGCCTGCGCGGCGAGGACGAGGAGCATGACGATGCCCGCGAGCGTGATCGCGACACCGACTCCGGCGAGGATCTTTCCGATGAGGCCGCTCTCCGCGGCCTTCGAGATGCGTTGTCCGATGGTCGGCGACGGCCGGCGGAGCGGCTGAGAGGGGAAGGGTGGGTAGCCCTGCGTCTGGTACTGCACGAACGGCTGAGCAGGGGTGTAGCCGGTCGGTGGGGACGGCGGAGTGAAACGGTTGACGGGCGTCGGGCCGGAGCCCGCGGGCGGGTGGTTGTGCGGTGTCTCGTTCATGCTTTCCACTCTCGACCTGCGAAGATGAGAAAACATGCGTGGAACTACCTACTACGCATGGTCACTTCCCCACGGCTGACCGTGCCGTCTGCGCGGCCGATATCGCGAGGTCATTCCGCGTCCAGCCCGTGCTCGATCGCGTAGCGGGCGAGCTCTACGCGATTTCCGAGCTGCAGCTTCCGTAGCGACGAGCCGACGTGGTTCTCGACGGTGCGAGGACTGATCGCGAGGCGGGTCGCGATCTGGCGCGAGGACAGTCCTTTCGCGACGTAGCGTAGGACCTCGGTCTCGCGGCCGGTCAGGACTGGCGCGTCGGTCTCCGGCGTTTGCGACATGCGCCGGTACTCGCCGAGGACGAGCCCGGCCAGGCCCGGCGTGAATACGGTCTGACCGTCGCCGGTGGCTCGGACGGCCGCGATCAGCTCGGACTGCTGGGCGCTCTTCACGAGGTATCCAGTTGCTCCGGCCTTGATCGCGTCGAGCACGTCGTCGCGTTCGTCGGACGCAGACAGGATCAGCACCCGCGCACTCGGGTGGGCGGTGAGGACGCCCGCAGTCGCCTGTGCGCCGGAGCCGTCCGGCAGGTTCATGTCCATGAGCACCACGTCGGGGCGGACGGCGCCTGCGCGGGCCGTCGCCGATGCGACGCTGTCGGCGGTGGCGACGACGTTGAACCCATTGTCGGCGAGGTCGCGGGCCACGCCGTCGCGCCACATCGGGTGGTCGTCGACGACCATGATCGTCGGATCGTTCACGGCGCGCCCTTCTGTCGGCGGGGTGTGGACAGTTCCCATTCTGTCCCGGCGCCGGGCGCCGATTCCAGGCGTGCGGTGCCGCCCAGGCTCTCGATGCGACCGATGATGGACGCGGAGATCCCCATGCGTCCTTCGGCCTCGGCGGCGGCGAGCCGACCGTTCTCGATGCCGACGCCGTCGTCGCGGACCGAGACGACGACCTGGTCGTCGAGGTCCTCGAGGAGGATGTACGCCTGTGCGTCGGGTCCGGCATGGTTGGCGACGTTGTCAAGGACGTTGTCGACGACGGCGACGAGCTCGTCTGCGATGTGCGCGTCGACAGTCACCGAGTCGGCGGGGGCGCTCACCTGAGCGCGGTGGCCCACGGCCGACCGGAGTACCGCGGCGAGGTCTCGGGATGTCGGGGCCAGCGTGGGGGACGGGTCGGCAGTGTCGGCGATCAGAGCTCGGAGGCGACGTTCCTGCTCCGCGGACAGTTGCGCGAGTTCGGCTGTCTCCCCACCGATCTCGCGTCCTCGTTTGGCGATGAGCGCGAGAACTTGTAGGACACCGTCGTGCACCTCGCGGGACAGTCGTTCGCGTTCGGCCGACCGCGCAGCCAGACCGATCGCCTCGACCAACTCTTGGTGGACGGTGCGGGCACGGGTGGCAGCCATGCCGACGGCAGCCGCAGCCGAGACCAGCAGGATCGTCGTCGCGTTGCGCCCGAAGTTCACGTCGATCTGGCCCTTGACGTAATAGTTCGCACCCGCGACGGCGAGTGCGGCGACAGCGCCCCTCAGTGCGCCGCCGATGATGGCGGCCGACAATGCGGCGTTCGTCATCCACAACGTGGTGGGCCACGTCTGATTGTGCGAGGTCCAGTCGGCGTCGGTGACAAGCGACGTCGACAGCATCATGCCCGCGGACACGACGACTTCGACGGCGACGAACCAGGCGCGACGACCGAAGCCGACGAGGTAGCCGATCGTCCACCAGATGTTGGCGGCCGTCAGGACGGCGAACAGAACCCAGGTGACGCGGGGATGAGTGAGGTCGTCGTTGATCGCGATCTGGAATCCGAGGGCGTACACGAACGACAGGAGCCGAAAGATCTGTGCCGCGCGCCAGAGCGGGCCCGCAGGGTCGCGGTCGTGGATGTCGCGCCAGGCTGCGGGCATCGCTTACAGCTGTCGCTCGACGAACTGCGGCTGTTCTCGCGCGAGGCCGGCCGTGCGGGCAATCGCGGAGTTGCGGCCGGCGAGGAGTCGGACCTGCAACGATTGTTCCACGGGAAACGACAGACGTGAGCCGGTGTACCACGTGTTCTCGAACAACGATTTCGACGCGGCGACGGCGTCCGGCGAGCGCTGCTTGATCTGCGCGATCAGGGCGTCGGCATCACCGAAAGGGTCGTCGGAGACTCCGCTGATCAGGCCCCATTCGAGGGCCTGGGGTGCGCCGAACACCTCGCCGGTCATGGTCAACCGTTTGGCCACGTCGATCGTGGTGAGTTGGGCGATGCTCGCTGACAATGACATGTCGGGGATCAACCCCCACTTGGCTTCCAGGATCGACAGGTCGGTATCGGGTGCGGCGTAACGGAAGTCGGCCCCGAGGGCGATCTGCAGGCCGCCGCCGTAGCAGTGACCGCGGAGGACTGCGATAACCGGGACGGGGACGCTGCGCCAGGCCCACGCGGCGTTCTGGAAGGTGTTCGCCGCCGATGATCGCTTGGGAATCAGGTTGCGCATGATCCGACGGCGCTCCTTGCTCGCCGACGCGAAGTCGAGTCCAGACGAGAACGAGTCGCCTTCACCGGCGACGACGACAGCACGCACGCTCCGGTCCTTTGACACCCGACGGGCTGCGGCGGCGAGATCGTCGAGCATGTCGAGAGTGAGCCCGTTGTGTTTCTCCGGACGGTCGAGCCGAACGTGCGCCACCTCGTCGCGCACCTCATAGCTGATGTCGCTCATGCGTTGACGGTATACGCAGCCGATCGCGGCGGCGACGGATGGCTGTGACATCACCGGGGGCGAATCAGGGCTCGGCCGATAAGTCAGTTCCGCGGACCGTCGGCGACGGCGTGATCGACCGCTCGCTCGAGAAGGTAGGGAACGATGCGGCGATGCAGTATCCCGACCACCGCCCATATCGGACGGGCTGCGACGTGCGCGAAGTCCACGCGGGTCGTCCAGAGGATCTGGGACTGATCTACGTGCAGGGTGAGGTGGGCGCCGATCAATCCGGAGTGTTGCTCGAGTACGACCACCTCGGGTGTGGACTCGCTGATCGGCCACCCGAGGACGTGTTGTGAGGAGCCCGCGGGCCCGGGCCGGAAACCGAGCGCGATGAACCATCCCGCGAGTAGAAACCATCGGAGAGGGCGGGGCGCGCCTTCGAATATCTCGCGTATCCAGGCCTCCGCCCGGCGCGGTTCGGTCAGCGGCATCGCGATTGCGAATGAGTCGGAGTAGTTCGGCTCTGAGGGCTCGGCCGGGGGCGGAACAGGGTGGGCCCGATGCTTGTCGGTCATCTCAGAATCTCCTATCTGCGGTGGTACGCAGCTCAGTCCTGCGGGGGCGGTGCGGACCGTCGGTCCACGAATTCAGCCTCCGGGTGCCCACAACGACAGTCCTGGGTCGAGTGGCGCATCTCACACGATACTTGAGCGGATATCGGTCAACTATGGGGAATCAACCACATGGTCGGGTAGTTGAATGGAGCAAGAAACCTGAGTGATAGAGACTCAAGAAGGTTGACGGGACGAGATGAGACCGGTAAACCTGAGCCGAAGGCACTGAGGTTTCGGCTCGCAAGAGTTTGACAAGACCACCAGGCCGCCAGGCCCATGAACCAACCGGCTTTCATATAAGCCGCCTACAAGGAGGAACACATATGTCCCGTGCTGTCGGAATCGACCTCGGCACCACCAACTCCGTGGTGTCCGTTCTGGAAGGCGGCGAGCCAACCGTCATCGCGAACGCCGAAGGCTCCCGCACCACCCCGTCCGTCGTCGCGTTCGCCCGCAACGGCGAAGTCCTCGTCGGACAGCCCGCCAAGAACCAGGCGGTCACCAACGTCGACCGCACCATCCGTTCGGTCAAGCGCCACATGGGCGATGGCGACTGGACGGTCGAGGTCGACGACAAGAAGTACACCCCGCAGGAGATCAGCGCCCGGACGCTCATGAAGCTCAAGCGCGACGCCGAGGCCTACCTGGGTGAGGACGTCTCCGACGCCGTCATCACGGTTCCCGCCTATTTCAACGACGCACAGCGTCAGGCGACCAAGGAATCAGGTCAGATCGCGGGCCTCAACGTCCTGCGCATCGTCAACGAGCCGACCGCGGCCGCGCTGGCCTACGGCCTCGACAAGGGCGAGAAGGAGCAGACCATTCTGGTCTTCGACCTCGGTGGCGGCACGTTCGACGTCTCGCTGCTCGAGATCGGCGACGGCGTCGTCGAGGTCCGTGCGACCTCCGGTGACAACGACCTCGGTGGCGACGACTGGGACGAGCGCATCGTCGAATGGCTCGTCGACAAGTTCAAGTCGGTCAACGGCATCGACCTGACCAAGGACAAGATGGCCAACCAGCGTCTCCGTGAGGCTGCCGAGAAGGCCAAGATCGAACTGTCGTCGTCGCAGAGCACGTCGATCAACCTGCCGTACATCACGGTGGACGCCGACAAGAACCCGCTGTTCCTCGATGAGCAGCTCTCGCGCAGCGAATTCCAGAAGATCACCAGCGACCTGCTCGAGCGCACCCGCAGCCCGTTCCAGGCCGTCATCAAGGACGCAGGCATCTCGGTCGGCGACATCGACCACGTGGTGCTCGTCGGCGGCTCGACGCGTATGCCTGCCGTCACCGAGTTGGTCAAGGAGCTGACCGGTGGGCAGGACCCGAACAAGGGTGTCAACCCCGATGAGGTCGTCGCTGTCGGCGCGGCCCTGCAGGCAGGCGTCTTGCGCGGTGAGGTCAAGGACGTTCTGCTCCTCGACGTGACTCCGTTGTCCCTCGGCATTGAGACCAAGGGTGGCGTCATGCACAAGTTGATCGAGCGCAACACCACCATTCCGACCAAGCGCTCGGAGACCTACACGACGGCGGAGGACAACCAGCCGTCCGTGCAGATCCAGGTCTTCCAGGGTGAGCGCGAGATCGCTTCGCACAACAAGCTCCTCGGCTCGTTCGAACTGGGTGGAATCGCGCCTGCACCGCAGGGCGTCCCGCAGATCGAGGTCTCCTTCGACATCGACGCGAACGGCATCGTTCACGTCACCGCGAAGGACAAGGGCCCC
>NZ_JBQEDL010000041.1:16046-27804 GCF_052106715.1 Gordonia sp. (in: high G+C Gram-positive bacteria) | reverse complement strand
GGATCGGACGCGTTGGCGAGATAGTCGGCGAAGCCGTCGGGGCCCGGACCGTTCATCCATCCGGTCAGCTTCTGCAGGCCGTGGAGCACGAATACCGCTCCGAGCGCGAGGCGCAAGATCAGGAGGCCGAGATCGACGGTTCCTCGCCGCGCGGGCGCGACCGTGGTAGCAGTCACCGCTGCCGGCTCGTCCTCAGGTTCGTCGTCGAACGGCTCCGTCTCGACGGCGGGATCGTCGATCTGCATCGTCGGCTGCGGCTCGATGTACGGGAGGGGATCCTGCGTCAGGTGTTCGGCTGTGCGCCGCTCACCGCGCGGACGGTCCCGTTCGTCGTCGGGGTCTGCGAACGGCTCGGTTCTCACCGGTTCGTCGGACGACTGGACCGGCACCGAACTACGCGGCAGACGCGTCGTCCGCGAATCCTCGTCGGCTCGCGACTCCGACCCCTCGGAGTCATCGACGTCGGAGTAGGCGCGTGGCCCGTCGTCGACCCGCTCGATGACGGCCGTGTCGTTGTCGTCGGCAGGCGACGATGCGGGCTCGATCACCGATGTGGGCGGACCATCGTCGGAATGTCCAGCGCTCTCGACCGAGTCGTCCGTCGAGACGGGATCAGTGGCGTCGGCCGCGTCCTCTGCGGGCTGCGGGTTGGGTGCGGGACGCCGCCCCGATCGTTCGACACCATGCTGTTCGATGAAGTCGTCGCGGTCGGGTCGGGGGCGCCGCGGCCGCTGGCGCGACGCCGCACTGCCCGGCACCGGATCGTTGTCATTGGAACTACTCACATCACCGAGGTTATGCTGCCGACCTCCGCACGTGGCTTAGCGCCACCCGACGATTTGGTAACGATCGCATAGTCTGGAGTGATGCCGCTGCTTTCCAGTCTCTCGCGGCGAGCCGCCACAGCGGCCGTCATCCTCGCCACCGTCGCCGCTTCGGCCGGGTGTGCGAGCTTCGCAGACCAACAGCACACCGCCGACCAAGGCACCTTCAGCGAAGTGCCTCCCCAGACCGGGCAACAGTCACAGCCGACGCCCGAACAGCCGGACGAGCCCGCAGACCCGCCGAAAGGCCCCTGTGTGGACCCGAATCCTGCCGTTATCGCGACCTGTCTGGACCAGACCTCCGGTGTCCGCCCCGCAGACGAGCAGGGGCAGACGACGTACGTCGCCGAGCGCACGACCGGCAAGATCATCCTGTCCAAGCGGTACGGCCCGCAGCGCGCGATCGCTACCGTCCCGGTCGACGGTTCCGGCGACGGCGGCCTCGTCGACTTCGAATTGTCCCCAACGTGGATCGAGGATCAGATGATCTTCGCGCTCATCACGACCCCGTCCGACAATCGCATCGTCCGCATCGCGCCGACCGGGTCAGTGAAACCCGTTTTGACCGGTATCCCGAAGGGTGCGACCGGGAACATGGGCTCGCTCACGTTCACCGGACCGAACACTCTCACGGTGGCCACTGGTGACGCAGGAGACTCCGGTGCGGCGCAGAACCGTTCTTCGCTGGCTGGGAAGGTCTTCGAGATCGATCCGAACCGCCAGGACCCGCAACCGAAGATCCTCGCGACCGGGCTGGGTTCGAACGTCGCCCTGTGCCCCGATCCCGACGGCGGCGCACTGTACGTGGCCGACAGCGGGCAGGCGGGAGACCGGCTGTCGATGGTCAGCCAGAACTCACTCAAGACCTTATGGACCTGGGCCGACCGTCCCGGTCTGACGGGATGCGCGACCGGCACCGACACGATCAGCGTGTCGGTCGCCGCCGAGAAGCGGATCGACGTGTTCACCAAGCCGAACAGCGCGAGTCCGGTACTCGGCGAGCCGTCGGAGGAGGACCTCTCGAAGAGTTATGGAGCGGTCGGCCGGATGACGACGATCGGGTCCGCATTCCAACTGGCCACGCTGAACAAGACCGTGCCGGGCATGTCGACGAAGTCCTATGACGACCGCGTCGCCATCCACACCCCCCAGGGCGGCGGGGCCGAGGACCGAACGTGACCTGACTCGACGAGTCGCACCGAGCGTCGGGTCAGAGTCAGGCGTCAGGTCAGATCAGGCGTCGGGTCACTCGGCGCCGCAGGCGGCGAGGACGAGTTCCTTGACGCGAGCCGGGTCGGCTTGGCCGCGAGTCGCCTTCATCACGTCGCCGACGATCTTGCCTGCTGCCTGAACCTTGCCGCCACGGATCTTGTCGGCGATGTCGGGGTTGGCCGCGAGCGCATCGTCGACGGCCTTCTGCAGCGCGGAGTCGTCGCGCACCACTTCCAGACCGCGGTCGGCGACGATCTGCGCGGGCTCGCCTTCGCCGTCGAGCACCGCGGTGACGACCTGCTGGGCGAGCTTGTTGGTGAGCTTGCCCTCGTCGACGAGACCGATGACCTCGGCCACCTGCTTCGGCGTGATCGCCAGATCAGTCAGCTCGACGCCCCGAGTGTTGGCCTGCTGTGCCAGGAACGAGACCCACCAACTGCGGGCGGCGGACGCGGACGCACCGGCTTCGGCCGTCTCGATGATCAGGTCGACGGCTCCGACGTTCACCAGATCGCGCATCACCTCGTCGGATACGCCCCACTCCTGCTGGATGCGGGCGCGCCGGATCCACGGAAGCTCGGGCAGCGTCGCACGGATCGACTCGACCCACTCCGAGTCGGCGATCACCGGCGGCAGATCGGGCTCCGGGAAGTATCGGTAGTCCTCGGCGGTCTCCTTGCGGCGACCCGCGGCCGTGGTGCCGTCCGCTTCTTGGAAGTGGCGGGTCTCTTGAATGATCTCGCCGCCCGCGGCCAGGATCGCGGCCTGTCGTTGCATCTCGAAGCGGACCGCCGTCTCGACGCTGCGCAACGAGTTGACGTTCTTCGTCTCGGTGCGAGTACCGAACTCGGTGGCGTCCTTGCGCATGAGCGAGAGGTTCGCGTCACAGCGCATCGAGCCCTGGTCCATCCGAACGTCCGAGACGTTCAGCGACTTGAGCAGGTCACGGAGTGCCGTCACATAGGCGCGGGCGACCTCGGGGGCCCGCGCGCCTGCATTCTCGATCGGGCGGGTCACGATCTCCACCAGCGGGACACCGGCACGGTTGTAGTCGAGCAGCGAATGGCTGGCCCCGTGGATGCGGCCGGTGCTGCCGCCGATGTGCAACGACTTACCGGTGTCCTCCTCCATGTGTGCGCGCTCGATCTCCACGCGCCACGTTGTGCCGTCGGACAGGACGACGTCGAGGTAGCCGTCGTAAGCGATCGGCTCGTCGTACTGGCTGATCTGGTAGTTCTTCGGCTGATCAGGGTAGAAGTAGTTCTTCCGCGCGAACACGCTCGATTCCCGGATCGAACAGTTCAATGCCACACCGATGCGGACCGCGGACTCGATCGCCGCCGCATTCGCCACCGGCAGGGCACCAGGCAACGCAAGGCACGACGGGCATACCTGCGCGTTCGGGTCACCACCGAACGTCGTCGGGCACCCGCAGAACATCTTGGTCTCGGTGCCGAGCTCGACGTGGACCTCCATGCCCATGACCGGGTCGAAAGCCTCGATGACGTCGTCGAAGTCCATCAGATCGTCGATAACCGCACTCATGCGCTCCATCGTATCTGGGGGTCGATCTCGGGGATCGCACCGATGCCCGGATCCGCCTCTCGCTCGTAGCGTCGACAGCAGACACCCGACGACGAACAGGAGTTCTCATGGACGAGCAGCCCCCGTACACCACCCATCCGCCCGCCCCAGCACCCCGCAGACTCCGCCGTTCCCGCACAGACCGACAGATCGCGGGGATCGCGGGCGGACTCGCCGAATACTTCGGCGTCGAAGCGAGGTGGGTGCGAATCGCGCTGGTGGCATCCATCCTGCTGCCGGGCCCGCAGGTCCTCCTCTACGCGATCCTGTGGGCCGTCATTCCCGAAGCCTGATCCGCCCACGGATAGGCGCGATCTCGACCAGCGGTGGTCAACCGAAGATCGCTCGAGCGCCTCGGTAGTGATCGAGAGGGACGTTCTTGGTGTGGCCGACGGCGTCGGCGAACGGGACCCGGACGATGTCCATTCCGCGCAACGCGACCATCTGACCCCACGCCCCCTCGGCGACGAGATCACTGACCGCCTGACCGAACCGCGTCCCCAGGACACGGTCCCACGCGGACGGGACTCCGCCGCGCTGAATGTGACCGAGTACCGTCGCCCGGGTCTCGATCCCCGTCTTCTCCTCGATGAGAGGTGCGAGGACCTCGGCGATCCCACCCAGTCGTGGGCGGTCGAACCCGTCGAGTCCCTTGTCCGAGTGCGCCTCGTCCATGTCCGGCAGCATGAACCCCTCCGCGACCACCACCATCGGCGACCGGCCGCGGTCACGGACACTCTCCACCCACTCGCAGACCTGTTCGAGGCTCTCTGGGTGCTCGGGGATCAGAATGGCGTGGGCGCCGCCCGCTGTCCCGGCGTACATCGCGATCCACCCCGCATGTCGGCCCATCACTTCCAGGACCATGCAGCGCTGATGCGAGTTACCGGTGGTACGGAGGCGGTCGACGGCCTCGGTGGCGATCTCGACAGCCGTGTTGAACCCGAAGGTGTAGTCAGTGGCGTCGAGATCGTTGTCGATGGTCTTGGGTACGCCGACGATCGGGATTCCGTCCGCCAGCAGTCGATTCGCGGCAGCCATCGTCCCGTCGCCGCCGATCGCGATCACTCCGTCGACCTCGAGACGCTTCATGTGCGCGAGGATGTTCTCCGGCGTGCCGTCCGGCTCGGTGTACGGCCCGAACCGGCTCGTGCCGAGGATCGTGCCACCCTGCTGCGAGATGCCCCGGACCACGCTGCGCTCCAGTGGCATCACATCGCCGTAGACGAGTCCCCGGTAACCGCCTCGGTAGCCGACGAACTCTTGACCGTGCACGGTCTCGCCCTGCAGGACGGTCCCGCGGATCACCGCGTTGAGGCCGGGGCAGTCGCCTCCAGAGGTCAGGATCCCGAAACGCGCCATGTCGTCCTCTCACTGAAGGTGAAACGTCGGACTCCATGACAACACGCGAACCGCCGTCGAGGGCAGTCCCCTACCCTATTTGAGTCCGTTCTCGTACGCGAAGACGACGGCTTGCGCGCGATCTCGCAGTCCGAGTTTCGTCAGCACATTGCTGACATGTGTCTTGACGGTCTGCTCGGACACGAACAGTTCGGCGGCGATCTCAGCGTTCGACTTGCCGTCGGCGACCGTCTCAAGCACTTCGCGCTCGCGCGGGGTCAGCACGTTCACCGCGGGTGAGGTCTGTTTGGCCGTCCTGGACGTGACATCGGCGATCAGCCGTTTGGTCACCGACGGAGCGAGGAGGGCGTCGCCTGCGGCAACGACGCGCACCGCGCGGACCAGTTCGTCGGCTGGCGCGTCTTTGAGCATGAATCCGGAGGCGCCGATCCTCAGCGCGGAGTACACGTAGTCGTCGATGTCGAACGTCGTCAACATAAGGACGCGCGTCGACGATCCGCTCGAAATGATCTGCTGCGCCGCCCACAATCCGTCGCGGCCCGGCATCCGCACGTCCATCAGGACGACGTCGGGTCGTAGCCGCTGGCAGACTTCGACGGCGGCGATTCCGTCCTCGGCGTCGCCGAGGACGGACACCCCGTCGGCCGCGTCGAGCAGTGCGGCGAAACCGGCGCGCACCATGGCCTGGTCGTCGGCGATCACCACGGTCACACTCACCCGTGCAACCCTAGCGGTGTCGCAACGGGACGGTCGCGGTGACCGCGAACCCGCCGGCCGGGGTGGCCTGCGAGGTGAACGTCCCGCCGACGGCGGACGCGCGCTCGGCCATCCCGACGAGTCCGTGACCACCGCCGTGCTGCGGCACGTAGTCGGGATCTGCGGGCGGACCGTTGACGACCGACACGACCACCCCGCCGTCGGCATCGACTATACGGACCACGACACTCGCCCCCGGTGCGTGCCGGGCCGCGTTGGTGAGCGACTCCTGAACGATGCGGAAGACGGCTGCCCCGGCAGCGCCCGGGTCACCCCAGTCGGCGACACGGTCCGCGTATTCGACGGTCACACCCGCGGCCCGGACCTGGGCGACGAGCCCGGGCAGATCGTCGATCCCCTGCACCGGCCGGGTCGACGGTGCATCAGCGGGACGGAGGACACCGAGAAGCTGCCGCACCTCGTCCAGCGACTGCCTGGCCGCGTCGGCGATCGCCGTGAACTCTGCCTCGGTCGCCGGTCCGACCGTCTCTGGGGCGTCGCCGGCAGCCAACCGGTACTTCGCCGTCTGGGACATGACGACGACCATCGACATGCGGTGAGCGACGACGTCGTGCAGTTCCCGCGCGATCCGTGTCCGTTCGGCCAAGACAGCTTCCCTGGCCTGTGCGGTCTCGGTTTCGATGGTCTGCTCTTCGATCCGCTTCTGCGACGACAGCCGGTAACGGACGAACGCCACGCCGATCGTCGCCACGACGAGAGCGAAGATCCAACCGAGTCGCGCTCCCGGTGCCACGCCGATCACGAGGGCCCCCGCGGTGATCGCGGCGACGACCGGAAGTTTCGAGAGCGGTTGAGTGATCAACGCCGCGACCGTCATCGCGAACAGGACGAGGAACATCGGGATAGGCATCGGGAAGTCGACCCCTGGATGCGGGACGAAGCTCGCGACGGATCCGGTGACAATCACCATGGCCCAACCGGCGCGAACGGCCGCCGTGCCGGCAAAGATCAGTGCGATCGGCACGGATGCGATGACCGCGAACAACGGCAGCAGATAAGCGGGCATGGGGTGGGTCATCGCCAGATTCGGCCACGTGACCGCGATCATGGTCACCGCGCCAACCATGGCCAGCCAGTTCCACCCGCTGCCCAAGTAGCGGCGCAGGGTCGGATCGGGCACGAGCGAGATCGCGGCGAATGACATGCGACGCACACGCGCCACACCTTTGAGGGACGGTCTCTTCACCGTATCGACGGTAGAGTGGGCCACGGCGAGGACGCCTCCCCCACAGGATGGAGATCGTCCCGGTACTGACGGGTGACGGCATCGTCACTGACCACCGAGAAGTAGGGGGCGGCAATCGTTTCTGCGGGCGATCCCGATAGGCATCGCCAGTTGCGACGGTGAGTCCCATGACCACGACATCCGCTTCGAACAGCCTCCTGCGCCGTTCTGTCCGACGCCTCGGCATCGGCCTGGCCATCACCTTCCTGACTCTGCTCATCCTCGGCGGCGCAAGCGTCGCATCGGTCGTCGCCGCCTCACCCGGCCGCGTCGGCCCGATCACAAACGACGTCGATCGCGCGGTCGCCGAGCTCGTCGGATCCTCTCCCGGTGACGCGCTCACCCATCTGCCCGCGGGGTTCGAGTCGGCGATGGGCTACCGGCCGGTGCTGCAGGACTCTCGACCGGTCAATCCGGCGGGATCGTGCTCGTCGCCGATTCCGTTGCCCACCGGATTCGAGCCACTCTGCCGCGCACACGATTTCGGCTATGACCTCCTTCGATTCGGTGCACGCACCGATCATCCGGCGTCGCCCTGGGCACGCCGGGCGCTCGACGGGATGCTCGTCGACGCCATGCACGACTCCTGCACCGACCCCCTGTGTGAAGCCGCTGCCACCGTCGCTGACGGTGGCCTCTCGGTCAACTCATGGCGCCAAGACTGGCGAGCGCCGAAACGTGAGTCGACCTCCGACCTTCTTTCGACCGCAACGCTGCACGTGGTCGAGTCGGTCGGGACCAGGCGGTGAACCGCCGCGTACACCCAGCGATCATCCTCGGCGGCGTCATCGGATGGACCGTAGCGCTCTCACCGGGCCAACTGCCACGGCCTGCCATGCTCCTGGCCGCCGTCGGCACCGTGCTCGCACTGGTCGGCATGGGGATCGGCTGGCTCGTCGCGACCTTCGCCCGTGATCGCCGGGCCGGCGGCGAGTTCCTCACCGGAACGGCCGTCGTCGCAGGCGGACTCCTCATCGGCGCGCTGTGGTGGCAGACCCAGACTTCGGCAGCCATCGGAACTCCGCCGCCGGGGGTCGGGTGGGCGGCGACAGTCGCGGGAATCCCGTTGATCATCGCGTGCGCAGTGCTCTGGCTTCCGGCGCGGTGGTGGACGGTCGGCTCCCTCGTCGCCGCCCTCCTCGCCGCCGGTCCGACAGCACAAGCGCGCGCCACTCCGAACGTCCCCGACGACCCGAGGCTGTCGTACTCGCTGCTCAGCTCGAAGGCACTCGACACGCGGGCCCGCACACTCGTCGACGAGTGGGCGCTCACCGACGGGCCTGAGCAGGGCGCCGTGGTGATCACGGTCCCGACCGGATCGGGGTGGATCGACTCCACCGCGATCGAGGGATTCGTCCGACACTTCGACGGCTCGGTCCGCTTCCTCGCTGTGCAGTACTCCGACGTTCCCTCGTGGCAGGCCTACGTCCGTTCGCCTGAGAGCGCAGGGCGCAGCGCGATCGCCCTACTACGGGCACTCGACGGACGGCTGGCGTCGGCGGCGAATCCACCTCGGGTGTACCTCTACGGGCAGAGCCTCGGTGCGATCGGGGCCGACACGGCTCGCGCGTGGGCGGTACGCAATGACGTCGACGTCGCCGGGACCGTCCTGTCCGGGCCGCCCGCCGGGAGCGTCGAGTCGCTCCCCGACTGTGCGCGCCGAATCAGCATCGCGAATGCCACCGACCCCGTCGCCGACTTCCAGACCTCGCTGCTGTGGCAGGCCCCGCGCCACGCGAGCGGCACCCGGACCGTCGGCACGAAACCATCGATACGGGTGCCGTGGACGCCTGTCGCGTCCTTCGTCGGGACCGCGCTCGATCTGGCCGTCTCGCTGGACGGCCCAATCGGCAGCGGACATCACTACGGCGACGAGCAAGGCCTCTCCGTCGCGGAGATGCCGTCGGGGTGTCAGGCGATCGAGCCCCGCGCCGCCTCGTAGGCTGCCCCGACCTTGTACAGCCGGTCGTCGGCGAGCGCAGGCGCCATTATCTGCAGGCCGACTGGTAGGACCGCTCCCCCATCGCTCGCAGTGCCAGACGGCACCGACATCGCTGCGGTTCCGGCGAGGTTCACCGGCAGGGTGCACAGGTCGAACAGGTACATGGCCAGCGGATCGTCGACCTTCTCGCCGAGCTTGAACGCGGTGGTCGGCGTGGTCGGCGAGATCAAGACATCGACGTCGTGGTAGGCCTTCGCGAAGTCCTGGGCGATCAGTGTCCGGACCTTCTGCGCCTGACCGTAGTACGCGTCGTAGTAGCCGGAACTGAGCGCGTACGTGCCGATCATGATGCGGCGCTTGACCTCCGGGCCGAACCCGGCTGCGCGGGTGAGCGCCATGACCTCGTCAGCGCTATGCGTTCCGTCGTCACCGACCCGCAGTCCGTACCGCATCGCGTCGAAGCGGGCGAGGTTGCTCGAGACCTCCGACGGCAGGATCAAGTAGTAGGCCCCGAGCGCGTACGAGAAGTTCGGGCAGTCGACCTCGACGATCGTCGCACCGAGCGAGGTGAGCGTCTCACACGCCTGCTGAAACGATTCGAGGACGCCTGCCTGGTAGCCCTCGCCCTGCAATTGTTTGACGACGCCGATGCGGACACCCGTCAGATCCTTGTTCGCGCCGTCACGTGCCGCGGCGACAACGTCGGGAATCGGCGCGTCTATCGACGTCGAGTCCCGCGGATCGTGTCCGGCGATCACCTCGTGCAGGAGCGCCGTGTCGAGCACCGTACGACCACACGGTCCGCCCTGATCCAATGACGACGCGCACGCGACGAGGCCATACCGCGACACGGTGCCGTATGTGGGCTTGACACCGACTGTCGCGGTGACTGCTGCGGGCTGGCGGATCGAGCCACCGGTGTCGGTGCCGATCGCCAGTGGTGCCTGGTGGGATGCGAGCGCGGCAGCGCTGCCACCCCCCGATCCGCCCGGGATGCGGTCGACGTCCCACGGATTGCGGGTCACCTGGTAGGCGGAGTTCTCGGTGGAACTGCCCATCGCGAACTCGTCCATGTTGGTCTTGCCGAGGATCGGGATCCCGGCCTCACGCAGACGCCGTGTGAGCGTCGCGTCGTACGGCGAGACCCAGCCCTCGAGAATCTTGGAGCCACAGGTAGTCGGAGCGTCGGTGGTCGTGAAGACGTCTTTCAACGCGATCGGGACACCGGTGAGAGCGCTCGGTGCCTGACCAGCGGCGATCGTCTCGTCGGCGGTGCGCGCGGCGTCGAGCGCCTCAGCGGCTCCGACGTGCAGGAATGCACCGAGCTGATCGTCGATCTCGGCGATCCGGTCCAGGTGCGCTTGCGTCACCTCGACGGACGACAGTTCGCGGGAGGCGATCTTGGTGGCCAAATCAGCGGCCGACAGCCCGGTGATCTCGCCTGCGGCGCGGGTACTGGTCTCGGTCACTTATTCCTCCCCGAGGATCTGCGGTACGGCGAAACGGTCCTGTTCGACGGCGGGCGCCCCGGACAATGCCTGCTCCGGCGTGAGACCGGGCACGACGGCGTCCGGGCGCAACACGTTCTGCAGGTCGGCCGGATGAGCGGTCGGAGGCACGTCGTCTGCGGCCACTTCGGCCACCTGTGCGACGTGGGTCAGGATCGAGTCGAGCTGACCCGCGTACTGGTCCAGTTCGTCGTCGGTCAGCGCGAGGCGCGACAGTCGGGCAAGATGCGCGACCTCGTCCCGACTGATCGTCGGCGACGTTGCGGACTCCGGTTCGGTGGGCATCGCGAATGACCCTTTCTCGCCTGCGGGTTGGACGGTCTCCAGGGTATGTGAGACGCGCGCCGGCGCCGCAGTCGCCTCCGCTTGACCATCCGAAGCCGGTCGGTTCGGGTACTCGACCGGTAGTTCCGTCAACGATCGGGTATGAACTCTCGGTGGCCTCGTCGGCACCCGCGAAGTAGCGTGGACCCCATGATCATCGTCACCACCAACGAACTTCCCGGTTACCGGATCGAGCACGTGTTCGGCGAGTGCTTCGGCCTCACCGTGCGGTCCCGCCATATCGGGTCGAATATCGGGGCGGGTCTCAAATCCCTGGCGGGCGGCGAGTTGCGCGGCATCACGCAGTTGCTGCACGAGTGCCGTCAGGAAGCGTTGAGCCGGTTGGCTGCCGAGGCTCAGGGGCGCGGTGCGAACGCTGTCCTCGCCTTCCGTTTCGAGACCACCGAGTACGCGGGCGGCGGCGGTGTCGAGGTCTGCGCATACGGGACCGCGGTGGGCGTCAGCGCTGTCGCGGGCGGACCGCCGGTGCCGAACCAGCCGATCCCCCAGCCGACTCCTCAGCAGTAGACGGCGGTGTCGTACCTCCTCCGCCTCCGCCTCTCCGACCGACCAGGCAGCCTCGGCATGCTCGCCGTCGAGTTGGGCGCGGTCGGCGCGGACATCAGATCGCTGGAAGTCATCGAGCGCGGCGACGGTTACGCGATCGACGACATCGTCGTCGAACTCCCGTCGACGTCGCTGCCTGACACTCTGATCACCGCCGCTCAGAACGTGCACGACGTACGCGTCGAATCGTTGCGCCCGTTCTCGGACGTGCTCGACACGCACCTGGAACTCGAACTGATCGACGTCGTCGCCGCCGCCGGCCCCGATCGGCTGCAGGTCCTCGTCGATCACTCGCCGCGCGTGCTTCGCGCCTCGTGGGCGATGGTCGTCGCCCGGCCTGGCACCGATGTGTTGACGTTGTTCGCGAGTGCAGGTGCACCCGAGACGCCGTTGGCGCGCGCCGACTGGTTGCCGCTGCCGTCCGCCCGTGGAT
>NZ_JBQEDL010000041.1:0-16036 GCF_052106715.1 Gordonia sp. (in: high G+C Gram-positive bacteria) | reverse complement strand
GTCTCGGCCGACACCGGCTGGGTCCCCGACGTCTGGCGCGAGATGGACACGACGCTGGCCGCAGCACCGCTCAGCGACGGCGCCAAGGCGCTGCTGCTCGGTCGGACCGGCGGACCGGAGTTCCGCCCCTCCGAAGTCGCGCGGCTCGGCTATCTCACCGGGATCATCTCGACCGTCATCCCGTGACCGCTATGGCGTGACCGCTATTCCGTGGTTGGGGTCTCGCCCGGTGCGCTGCCGGTCTCGAGGAGGACCTTGAACGCGTCCTCCTCGAGGATGGGCACGCCCAACTGCTCCGCCTTCGCGGCTTTACTGCCGGGCGAGTCGCCGACGACGACGTAGTCCGTCTTCTTCGACACCGAACCGGAGGCCTTGCCGCCACGCGCGATGATGGCCTCCTTCGCACCGTCCCGACTGAAGTCGACGAGCGACCCGGTCACGACGAGCGTCTTGCCCGACAACGTGCGCTCGATCGACTCGTCGCGCTCGTCAGCCATCGACACCCCGGCGGCTCGCCACTTGGCGACGATGTCGCGATGCCAGTCGACGGTGAACCAGTCGTGGACGCTCTGTGCCCGTGTCGGACCGAGACCGTCGGCATTCGCGAGCTCGTCCAAGGTCGCGTTCTCGATCCGCTCGAGCGAACCGAACTCGGTGGCCAGCGCACGCGACGGGGTCGGGCCGCAGTGACGGATGGACAGCGCGACGAGGACACGCCACAGCGGAACCTGTTTGGCCTTGTCGAGGTTCTCCAAGAACCGTTTACCGTTGGCGGAGAGGGCTCCATCCTTCGTCGTGTATAGGCCGGTCTTTCGGAGATCGTTCTCGGTCAACGAGAACAGGTCACCCTCGTCGGTCAGTACACCGCTGGACAGAAGTGCTTGCGCCCCTTCGTAACCGAGTGCTTCGATGTCGAACGCTCCACGGCCGGCCAGGTAGAACAGGCGTTCACGGAGTTGCCCGGGGCACGTCCGCTGGTTGGGGCACCGAATATCCTTGTCGCCCTCCCTCGCCGGAGCCAGTTCGGTCCCGCACTCGGGGCAGTTCACCGGCATGACGAAAGCCCTTTCGGTGCCGTCTCGGAGGTCAGCGACGGGCCCGAGGACCTCGGGGATGACGTCTCCGGCTTTACGGATCGTGACCGTGTCGCCGATCAGGACGCCTTTGCGCTCCACCTCGAACGGGTTGTGGAGTGTGGCACGGGAAACCGTGGACCCGGCGACGGTCACCGGCTCCATCTGCGCCCACGGCGTGACCCGGCCGGTACGCCCGACGCCGACCATGATGTCAAGCAGTTTGGTCGTGACCTCTTCCGGCGGGTACTTGTACGCGATCGCCCACCGTGGTGCCCGCGACGTGGCTCCGAGACGACGTTGCAGTGCGACGTCGTCGACTTTGACGACGAGACCGTCGATCTCGTGGTCGAGATCGGGTGAGTGCCGGTTCTCCCCCCAGTACGTGACTGCAGCGAGTACGTCGTCGGCGCCGACCGCCTTCCGCGTGTGTTTGGAGACGGGCAGTCCCCAGTCGGCGAGCGCCAGATAGGCGTCGTGCAGGGAGTCTGGTCGCCAGCCGTCGATCCGACCGATACCGTGGCAGATCATCCGAAGGTTACGTTTGGCAGTGACCTGCGGATTCTTCTGGCGGAGCGAACCGGCCGCCGAGTTGCGCGGATTGGCGAACGGCGCCTTTCCGTCTGCGACGAGCGACGCGTTGAGCGCCGCGAAATCCTCGAGACGGAAATAGACTTCGCCGCGGACTTCGAGCAGCTCGGGTACCGGATGGTCGGTCGTCTCAGTGAGCTCGTGCGGCACGCCAACGATGGTCCGCGCGTTGAGCGTGACGTCCTCACCGGTCCGTCCGTCGCCTCGTGTCACGCCTCTCACGAGGACACCGTTCTCGTAGACGAGCGACAAAGCGACACCGTCGATCTTGAGTTCGCAGAGGAACTCGATGCCCCGTTCGGCTTCGGATTCGGTACGCGAGACCCAGGTGCGCATCTCGTCGGCGTCGAAGACGTTGTCGAGCGACATCATCCGTTCCAGGTGGTCGACCGACGTGAAGTCGGTCGAGAACCCCCCGCCGACGAGCTTGGTCGGCGAGTCGGCTACCGCCAGCGCGGGATGTTCGGCCTCAATCGCGAGCAGACGCTGGAACAGTTCGTCGAACTCGCCGTCGGAGATGACCGGCGAGTCTTGCACGTAGTAGCGGAACTGGTGCCCGCGCACTTCGTCGGCGAGCTCGGCCCACAGGCGTGCGGCGTCGTCAGATTCGGTGTCTCGCGTCTGCGGATCAGTCACGCGTTCAGGTTAACGCAGGCCTACGACACCGGTTACCCTGGCGGAATGGGGCACCCGATCATGTTCGACGACGTCGATCCGATCCTCGCGCAGGTCCGCAGTCGAGCTCTCGCGCTCCCCGAAGCGACCGAGAAGATCGCGCACGGTCGGCCGACCTTTAGGTGCGGCAAGATGTTCGCGATGTACGGCGGATCGCGGAAGGGTCAGACGCGGCTACACCTGGACAGCGCACTCCTGTTCATTCCCGACCCCAGTGAACGGGAAGCGCTCGTGCAGGACGGCCGATTCTTCGTGCCCGCATATGTGGGCGCCTACGGCTGGCTCGGCATCGATCTCGCCGACGACCGCGACTGGGACGAAGTCACCGAACTGCTGGACGCGTCGTTCCGGCAGATCGCGCCCAAACGAGCGATTGCGGTCTTGGACGCCTGACGACGCGTCTGCCGACTACCGCCACGGGCTTCGGCTCGCTTCGCTCGTTCAACCAACTACAAGCAACGCGACTCGAGCGTTCCCTGCCGATCGAGCGCTCTTCGGCCAATCGAGCGCTTCTCGGCCAATCGAGCGCTTTTCGGCCGATCGAGCGGAGTCGAGATCCCGGTCTCGACTCCGCTCGACCAGCGAGAAAGGGCTCGACCAGCGAGAAAGGGCTCGACCAGCGAGCAGCGGGGGCTCGACCGGCGGCAGGTCTACAAGGCGTCCGGGTCTTGAGCCAGGAGTTCGGCCGACTCGGCAGCGAGGCGGAGCGCGGACGCGGCCCACTCCGGTGTCGCGTCCGCGAGACCGGAGACCGGAGTCACAACGATGTTCTCGCGCAACACAGTTCGGTCAAGACCGATCTCGTCGATCACGGCGGCCATCCGCTGAGCTGTCTCCTCGGCGCGCGGAAGCACGGGCGGCCGGGACGACGGGACGACGCCTGCCAGCAGGACTCCTCCGCCGTCGAGGTATTCCCCCACCATGTCCTTGTCGGCGTCCGACAGCGAACGGGCGAAGTCGACTGCCACCGAATACGAACTCAACAACGGGTACACCTGCGAATTGGGGCGGGGTCCGGCGTTGAGGATGATCGGGCGTCCGATCACCGACGCCATCTCTTCGAGTCGCTGTGCCACCGCAGACGCGGGCACGGGTCGAATCGTGTCCAACCGGGTCAGGGGCGGCACGGTCCCGTTCACGACGGCGTCGAGGTCGGGCTCGTCCAACTGGACGACGACCCGCGCACCGAGACGGCGCTCCACCTCGAGGACGTGATCGGACAAGCCGTCCGACATCGACGCGACGACGTCCCGAACAGCCCCGTGGTCGCGGAGCATCTTGTGCCCGCCGCGCAATTCGACCTGAGCCGCATAGCTGAACGGGCCGCACGACTGCACTTTGAGCAGGCGGCCGGCGCCGAGCAGCCCCGCGGCCTCCCAGTGCGCCTCCACGGCGTCGAGGTCCCAGGCCAAGAAGTCGCGCGCGCGGCGCATCGCCGAACCGGGGTGCGACGTCGTCCGGTAGACATCGTGCACCATCTCGAACGGCATGTCGATCAGCATGGCGCCTGCCCGCCCGACCGCATCCGCGCCCACTCCGCGACCAGGAAGCTCGGGGACGAACGCGAAGTCCGTCTCACCCGACACGATCCGGACCGCTTCGGCCGGGTCGGTGCCCGGCATGGGTCCCAGTCCAGTCCCCAGTCCCGAGGGAATGCCCTCAGCGCGCGGATTCACCCGGCCGACTCGACGGTGCCTGCGATGCGTCCGCAGCCGAGCACGAGGTCGCCGTTGGTCTCGTCGGCCGAATAGAGAACCGCGGCCTGTCCCCGAGCGACGCCCCGCAACGGGTGACGGAGGTCGATCCGCATCGCCGGACGGCCGTCGACCTCGACCGGCGTGGCGACCGCTGGTGCCAGACCGCCGTGGGCACGGACCTGCACCGTGCACTCGACCGGCCCGTCCGGGGTGACACCACTGGTCCAGATCACCTTGGTCGCCGTCATCGACGACACGTCCAAGTCGGTGGCCGGGCCGACGGTGACCGTCCCCGAGGCCGGGTCGATGCCCGTCACGTAACGGGGTGCGCCGTCGGACGCCGGAGCTTCGACGCCGAGGCCCTTGCGCTGGCCGATCGTGAATCCGTGGACGCCTTCGTGGTCGGCGAGCTTCTCACCGGTCGACGAATCGACGACCGCTCCCGGCCGCACACCGATCCGCGCGCCGAGGAAGGCCCGGGTGTCACCGGACGGGATGAAGCAGATGTCGTGCGAGTCCGGCTTGTTCGCGACGGCGAGGCCACGGCGTTCGGCCTCTTCACGGATCTGCGGCTTCGGGGTGTCGCCGATCGGGAACATCGCGCGCGACAACTGTTCGTGGTCGAGGACCGCCAGGACGTACGACTGGTCCTTGTCCTCATCGACTGCGCGACGCAGTTCACCGTTCACCAGCCGCGCGTAGTGGCCGGTCGCGAGTGCGTCGAAACCGAGTGCCTGAGCGCGTTCGGCGAGTGCCGAGAACTTGATCTTCTCGTTGCACGAGAGGCACGGGTTCGGGGTCTCGCCCGCCGCGTACGACGCGACGAACTCGTCGATGACGTCCTCTTTGAACCGGTCGGCGAAGTCCCACACGTAGAACGGGATGCCCAGAACGTCTGCGGCGCGGCGCGCGTCGTCGGCGTCCTCGCGCGAGCAGCACCCTCTCGAGCCGGTACGCAGCGCGCCGGGCGCCGTCGACAACGCCAGGTGGACGCCGACCACGTCGTGGCCTGACTCCACCGCACGTGCGGCAGCGACGGCAGAGTCGACGCCACCGCTCATCGCGGCAAGAACCCGCATTATCGTCCCCCTCCAGATCGTGCGCCCGGGGCCGACAGCATGCCTGCCGCCCGCGCCCGGTCGATGACCTCGGTGATCACCTGCGCCACCGCGTCCACATCGTCGTCATTGTTGTCGGGTGCCAACGAGAAGCGCAGCGATCCGCGCGCCGTCGTCTTGTCCAGGCCCATCGCCAGCAGGACATGGCTGGCCGCCGCAACACCCGCGGTGCACGCCGAGCCGGTCGAACATTCGATGCCCTTGGCGTCGAGCAGCATGAGGAGCGAATCACCTTCGCAGCCATCGAAGGACACGTGCACGAGTCCCGGCAGCGCAGCGTCGTCGCGTGCGCCCAAGGCTCCGTTGACTCGAACACCGCCCACCGAGGCGAGCACCTCGACCAATCGGTCTCGCAGTCTCGTGACCAGTGCGCTGTCGGCTTCGCGGGCGACCACGGCGTGGCGCAGAGCAGCCGCCATCCCGGCCGCGGACGGAACGTCCTGGGTTCCCGAACGGATATCGCGTTCGTGGCCGCCACCGTGCAGCAGCGGCGTGCACGCGACATCGCGCTTGAGCACGAGCACACCGGCACCCTGCGGTCCGCCGAACTTGTGCGCGGCGACGCTCATCGCCGCCAGACCGCTCGCGGCGAAGTCGACCGGCACATGACCGACGGCGGCGATCGCGTCCGAATGCACGGGGATCCCGTACTCCGCGCCCAGGCGAGCGACGTCGTCGATCGGCTGGACGGTTCCGACTTCGTTGTTGGCCCACATCACGGAGATGACGGCGATCGAGTCGGCCTCGGCGGCGAGCAACTCGCGCAAGGCGTCGACACGCACCATCCCGAACTCGTCCACCGGGAGCACCACGAGTTCGGCGTCCGACTCGTCGACCAGCCATTCGGCGGGGTCGAGTACCGCGTGGTGCTCGACCGCGGAGACCACGACCTTCCGCCTGCGCTCATCCGCGGCGCGACGCGCCCAGTAGATGCCCTTGACCGCGAGATTGTCTGATTCGGTACCGCCTGCGGTGAAGATCACCTCGGACGGACGCGCACCGAGATCCTGTGCGATCGACTCGCGCGCCTCCTCGAGGACGCGGCGCGCCCGACGCCCGGCTCCGTGCAGTGACGACGCATTGCCCGCATGCGCCCACGCCTGCGCCATCGCCTCGATCGCCGCAGGGCCCAACAGGGTCGACGCGGCGTTGTCGAGGTAGACGGATGAGCGGGGTGTGGGCATGACTCGGTCCAGGATAGCCGCGGTGATGACTACTGAAAAATCACCGCACGGTCCCCCCTGGCACACCACCCATCGGCGGCCGCACCGGTCCGCCGACGTCACACCCTCGACGAAGCCGAATCCGAGCGTTCGACCGGCGCGAGGGTCCATTGACGCATCGGATCGATCCCGATGATCTGTTCTTCGCACACCTCGGCGAGCAGACGCCGGTCGGGAACGGGAAGGACCAGATCGAAGACGGTGACCGTCACGGCAAGCTTCCGGGCGGACACGATCCGGGCGAACGTCGTCCCCACGGAATCGTCGCCGATGAAGCCGACGAGCGCCGCGGGCCGGCCGACTTCGGTATAGGTCAGTCGCATCGGCACCACCGGGACGCCTGCATCGACGGCGGCTTGGAAGTAGGCGGGGCGAAAGCGGCCCGATGAACCACCGCACCACGTGGTCCCCTCCGGGAAGACGGCGACGGTGCGTCCGCGATCGAGCACCCCCGCGGCCCTGGCCACTGCCGGGACCAGTCTGCCGAGGTCGCCTCGGACGTGCGGCAGCACGCCGAACAGTTTCGCGACGTATCCGAATCCCGCCATCTGCAGCACTTCACGTTTGGCGACGAACCGCGCGGGCGCGACCGCAGCCATCGCAACGATGTCGAGGAATGAGATGTGATTGGCGACGAGCAGGGCCCCGCGAAGTCTCCGCGACCCGGGCGCCCGCTGATCGTCGATGGTCAGCCGGACACCCATCGACGCCAACACCAGTCGCGAACTGACCCGCCAATAGCTGTGCCGCACACGGCGCCCGAGCAGCAGTGTCGACACGCCGAGCGTCAAGGCGATCACGGTGAACAGGATGAATGCGCTCACTCGGATCCACACCCGCAGCCGTGAGGCGCGTGGCGTCTCCGGTACACAACCGGTGTCACAGGGACTGGTCGGCACCCACTGGTTCATCGCTATCAGTCCGCACTCTTGAGTCGAGCCATCGCACCGCGCAGTCTCTCGACGTACCTGGCCTCGCCTTTGGTCCGGTCCAGGACGGTGAGAAAGTCACCGACGTCGAATACCTCGTCGAACGCAGGCTCGCCGCAGACGCGGGATCCGAGGCGGATGTATCCGCGCAGCAGTGCGGGCAGTCGCGGCTTGTCCGGCGGGTCCAACTCGTCGAGGCTCTTGCCGTCGACCTCGACTCTCACGTGCGCGAACGCCTCCCAGTCGGCGCGGTACTGCTCGCGCGTCAGATCACGGATGCCGCGCAGTTCACGCCCGCGTCCAATCGGCGAGTCGAGGGGCACCGAGACGCAGCCCATCATGTAGCGGTAGTCACCGTCCTCGAGGTATCCGAGCAGCGCTGCCCAGAGCATGGCCGTGACCGACCCGCTGCGGTGCTCGGGCGCGACGACGGCGCGTCCCATCTCGACGGTCTCGCCGCGGATCGGGTCGAGCTGGGCGAGGTCGAACTCGCCCGCCGAGTACCAACCGCCGGCGACGATGGCGCGCGGTGGAGGCAGGACGCGGGCACAGCCGACGAGCGTGTCGCTCGGAAGGTGACGGACCAGTAGGTGTTCGCAGTACTCGTCGAAACGGTCGGCGTCTGTCCCGGACGCCGCGTCGCCGATCGAGTCGGAGTAGCCGGGCTCGTTGTTGAACACGTCGAAACGCAGCCGCTGCGCAGCGTCGACATCGTAGGAGTCCTGGGTGATCGACACTTCGTAGTCCCCACCGGACAGAAGCACTGTGCGCCTTGCCGAACTCATCACTGTCATGCCTGCAGTCAACGAGACGGACCGAACCAGTCGGACACGACGGCGTGACGTGTCCACACACGCGAAGTGAACAGACTGGTACGTCCAAACGCAAAGAGGCCCGGCCGGAGAGTCTCCGGCCGGGCCTCTTGGCGTCGATCAGTGAACGATCACTTGCGCTTCTTGACCGCCTCGGTCAGCTGCGGGGCGACGTTGAACAGGTCGCCGACGATGCCGAAGTCGCTGATCTCGAAGATCGGAGCCTCTTCGTCCTTGTTGATGGCGACGATGGTCTTCGAGGTCTGCATGCCCGCACGGTGCTGGATGGCACCGGAGATACCCAGGGCGATGTACAGCTGGGGCGAGACCGTCTTGCCGGTTTGACCGACCTGGAACTGGCCCGGGTAGTAACCGGAGTCGACAGCCGCACGCGATGCGCCGACAGCCGCACCGAGCGAGTCCGCGAGGTCCTCGATGACACTGAACTTCTCAGCCGATCCGACACCGCGGCCGCCCGAGACGACGATCGTCGCCTCGGTCAGCTCCGGACGGTCGCCGCCGACGTTCGGCTCGAAGCCGGTGATCTTGACGGCGTTCTCGGCCTGCGCCGGAACCTCGACGGTGACGACTTCGCCCGCACCTGCGGCCGGCTCGGCCTCGACGCCACCCGGACGGACCGAGATGACGGGGGTGTCTCCGCCTGCGGTCGCATCGACGGTGAACGCGCCACCGAAGATCGAGTGCAGGCCTGCGCCACCCTCACGAACGTCGATGACGTCGGTCAGCAGACCCGAGCCGAGTCGCACTGCGAGACGACCCGAGACTTCCTTGCCCTCGGCGGTGGCGGCGACGAGCACACCCGCTGCACCGGCCGACTCGGCGAGCGAGGACAGAACGTCGACCTTCGGCGAGACGAGGAAGTTGGCGGCGTCGTCCGACTCCGCGACGTAGATCTTCTCGGCGCCTGCCTCGGCGAGCGCGGCGGTGACGCCCTCGGCGGTGCCGGGCTTACCGACGAGGACAGCCGACGGGGTGCCCAGAGCGCGGGCGGCGGTGATGAGCTCGCTGGTGACCTTCTTCAGTCCACCCTCGGCGTCCTGCTCGACGAGCACGAGTACTTCAGCCATGATTTTCTCCTGAATGTCTTTGGTAGTCGCTGGATCTGGGGAGCGGGATCAGATGATCTTCTGGCCGACCAGGTACTCAGCGACCTTGTCGCCGCCGTCGCCTTCGTCGGTGACGCGCTCACCCGCGGTCTTCGCGGCCTTCGGGGTGACACCGGTGACGGTGCTGCCCGCGTTCGCGAGACCGACGGTGTCGGCTTCGACGCCGATGTCGGCGAGCGACAGGACGGAGACTTCCTTCTTCTTCGCAGCCATGATGCCCTTGAAGGACGGGAAGCGCGGCTCGTTGATCTTCTCGTTGACCGAGACGATCGCGGGGAGCTGAGCCTCGACCTGGAAGATGCCCTCGTCGGTCTCGCGCTCGCCGCGCAGGGTCTCGCCCTCGAGCTCCAGCTTGCGCAGGTGCGTGAGGTGCGGCAGTTCGAGGTACTCGGCGATCATCGCGGGGACGGCTCCGACGCGACCGTCGGTCGCCTCGTTGCCTGCGATGACCATCTCGACACCTTCGACTGTGCCGAGCGCGCTCGCGATCACGTACGCGGTCTGGACCGCGTCCGAGCCGTGCAGCAGGTCGTCCTTGATGTGGATCGCCTTGTCGGCGCCCATCGACAGCGCCTTGCGGATCGCATCGGTCGCGCGGTCGGGGCCGACGGAGAGGACGGTCACCTCGCCTTCGCCCCGCTCCTTGATCTGCAGCGCTTCTTCGACGGCGCGCTCGTTGATCTCGTCGAGCACTGCGTCAGCAGCTTCGCGGTCCAGCGTGTAGTCGCCATCGGCGAGCTTTCGCTCGGACCAGGTGTCGGGAACCTGCTTGATCAGAACGACAATATTCGTCATGGGTCTGCGTCGACCTCCTGCATCGGGTTCGGCAACTTACCGGCCGGTAAGGCCCTGGGTCATGTTTCACTGTAGCGGCTGCGCACCACCCTGCAGAACGTGGCGTCTCTCATACCCCGGTGAACGGCGCGATGCGAGGGAGCCGAACCTGTTCCACTACCCTCGTGAAAATGAGTGAACCGCAGGCCGCCGATCAGCTCGCTCTCACCGGCGAACGAACCGTCCCGGGAATCCCCGCCGAGAACTATTGGTTCCGGCGCCACGAGGTGGCCTACGACTACATACTACGACGCTGCGCAGGCCGCGACATCCTCGAAGCCGGCTCCGGCGAGGGCTACGGCGCGTCGATGATCGCACAGTCCGCCCGCTCAGTGACCTGCGTCGACTACGACGAGCAGGCCGTCGCCCACACACGTCGAACGTACCCCGAACTCGTTGTGCACCAGGGAAATCTGATCGATCTCCCGGTGGATGACAACTCCGTCGACACCATCGTGAACTTTCAGGTCATCGAGCATCTCTGGGACCAGAGCGAGTTCGTCCGCGAATGCCACCGAGTGCTGCGCGGCGGCGGTGAACTGTTCATGAGCACCCCGAACCGGATCACCTTCTCCCCTGGCCGCGACACCCCACTCAATCCGTTCCACACACGCGAGCTGTCGGCGAGTGAGCTCACCGAACTGCTGTCGGACGACGGCTTCGACATCGTGGCCATGCTCGGCGTGCACCACGGTGATCGCCTGCGAGAACTGGACGCCAAGTGGGGCGGGTCGATCATCGACGCGCAGATCGGCCGTGCGATCGCAGGCGAGCCCTGGCCGGAGGAACTCGTCGATGACGTCGCAGGCATCACGATCGACGACTTCGACATCCACCGTTCCACCGATGCCGACATCGACGCCAGTCTCGATCTGCTGGCCGTCGCAGCCCGCTACTGAGCGTGCAGACGACGACTACTGACACGATGACCGACCGCGTTCCCGGCCAGTTCACCCTCGTCCTCCACTCACACCTTCCGTGGCTGCCGAACCACGGACGGTGGCCGGTCGGCGAGGAATGGCTCTACCAGTCATGGGCCGACAGCTACCTCCCGGTGTTCGGGGTGCTCCGTCGTCTCGCCGATGACGGGTTCACCGATCAGCTCTCTCTCGGCGTCACCCCCGTGCTCGCCGCGCAACTCGACGACCCGTACGCAGCGGCCTCGATGTACGAGTGGCTCGCCGACTGGCAGCTACGAGCGATGGAGGCCGCCGGCTCACGCGATCGAGACCGCGCCGACACCGGGACACGCGAGTTCCGTGCCGCAGCGGCCGCGCTCGCCGACTTCGAGACGCAGTGGCGGCACGGCGGGAGTCCGCAGATCCGCCCGCTCGTCTCCTCCGGCGTCATCGAACTCCTCGGCGGCCCCCTCGCCCACCCGTTCGCGCCTCTCCTCGACCCGCGGCTGCGACGTCTGTCGCTCCGTGAAGGTCTCGCAGACGCGCGTCTGCGCGTGGGAACCACGCCGTCGGGCATCTGGGCGCCCGAATGCGCGTACGCGCCGGGCATGGAGCACGAGTACGCCGCGGCCGGCGTCCGCCACTTCATGGTCGACGGGCCGACCCTGCACGGCGACACCGCACTCGGACGTCCCGTCGGCGACAGCGACGTCGTCGCGTTCGGTCGCGATCTGACGGTCAGCTACCGGGTGTGGTCGCCCAAGTCGGGCTACCCCGGGCACGCCGATTACCGTGACTTCCACACCTACGATCACGAGACCGGCTTCAAATCGGTGCGCGTGACCGGCAAGACTGTGCCTGCCGAGGCGAAGAAGCCATACGATCCGGAACGCGTCGACGCGGCGATCGACAAGCACGTCGACGACTTTGTTGACGCGGTCCGCGAGCGGCTGATCTCCGAGTCCGAGCGCATCGGCCGCCCGGCTCTCGTCGTGGCCGCGTTCGACACTGAACTCTACGGACACTGGTGGCACGAGGGGCCGATCTGGCTCGAGCGAGTGCTGCGTCGACTCCCCGACGCCGGGATCACCGTCGGGACCCTCGACACGGCCCGACGCAACGGCTACGTCGGTGAACCAGTGGAACTGAACGAGTCGTCGTGGGGCTCGGGCAAGGACTGGCGGGTCTGGGAAGGGCCGCAGGTGCAGCACCTGGTCCAGTTGAACGCCGAGGTCACCGATACCGCCCTCGACAGCCTCGACAAGCGACCATCGCGCGCACCGACCCGCGACCAGGTGTCCGATCAGATCCTTCGCGAGACCCTGATGACCGTCCAGTCGGACTGGCCGTTCATGGTGTCCAAGGATACCGCGGCCGGATACGCCCAGGACCGCGCCTACAAGCATGCACATGCGACCCGTGAGATCTGCGCAGCGTCGGATGCCGGTCGCGACGACCAGGCGCTTCGCCTCGCCCGCGGCTGGCGGAACGCTGACAACCTGTTCGGCGCTCTCGACGCCCGACGTCTGGAGGAGCGGTGAGCACACAGTCGAGCGACACACAGGAGCACGCCGCACCGGTGAAGGTCCTCATGGTCTCGTGGGAGTACCCGCCCGTGGTCGTCGGTGGTCTCGGCAGGCATGTCCATCATCTGGCCGAGGCGCTCGCGGACCTCGGGGTGGACGTGACAGTGCTCACGCGCCAGCCGTCGGGCACCGATGCGTCCACACATCCGACGACGGACACGGTGGTGAACGGCGTTCGGGTGATCGCAGTGGCCGAGGATCCGCCGGAGTTCGACTTCGGCGTCGACATGATGGCGTGGACGCTCGCGATGGGACACGGCTTCATCCGCGCGGGCCTGCGACTTCTCGGCCAGGGCTGGACCCCGGACGTCGTCCACGCCCACGACTGGCTGGTGGCGCACCCCTCGGTCGCGCTCGCCGAGGTCTTCAATGTCCCGCTCGTGGCGACGCTGCACGCCACGGAGGCCGGCCGGCACAGCGGGTGGGTGGCCGGCCACGTCAACCGCCAGGTGCACTCGGTCGAAGCGTGGCTGGCACGCGACGCTGACTCGCTGATCACCTGTTCCGCGTCCATGAGCGACGAGGTCACCCAGTTGTTCGGCCCCGACCTCGCTCCAATCACCGTGATCCACAACGGAATCGACGTGGACGCGTGGTCGTTCGCGGCCCGTGCCGAACGCACTGGACCGGCAGAACTGCTGTTCGCCGGCCGACTCGAATACGAGAAGGGCGTGCAGGACCTACTCGCCGCGATGCCGGTGATCCGGCGCACCCACCCGGGCACCACGCTGACCGTGGCGGGCGAAGGCACCCAGATCACGTGGCTCAAAGAGTTAGCGCTCACCCACGGTGTGGCAGCGGCAGTCGACTTCGCCGGACGCCGCGACCACCACGACCTCGTCGCCCTCATGCATCGATGCGACGCGATCGTGCTGCCCAGCCGATACGAGCCGTTCGGGATCGTCGCCCTCGAGGCCGCGGCGACCGGCATACCGCTGGTCACGTCGACTGTCGGCGGGCTCGGCGAGGCCGTCACCGACGGCGAGACCGGCCGGAGTTTCGCACCGTTCGATCCGGCGGGCCTCGCCGAGGCCGTCTGCGACGTCCTCGACCACCCGCAGGTCGCTGCGGTCCGCGCCCGCCGCGCCGTGGAGCGGCTCACCGAGGAGTTCACGTGGCGGGTCGTCGCGCAGCGAACCGCTGCGGTCTACCGGGCCGCGCGCATTCGGCCGAGTGCGCCGCGTCCGCGTCCCGAGATCCCGCTGCGACCGATGCCAGACCGCGACCCGAACGTCAACGCGTAGTCACGCGACTCCGCGGACGCGGGAACGTTTACGTCCCACTCCGCGCCGAGGAGGTGGCGACCGAGATCGCTTAGATTCGGTCAATTCGGCCACAGTTCATGGAAATCACCTGTTCAGACGACAGACTGTTCTGTGCCAACGCGAAACGTTTCCGCTGATCCGGGCGAACATCTGAAAGAGATCAGCACCACACCCCTGTGGATGTGATCTATCCATCACAGGAGGTTTCAGATGAATCGCAAGACCAAAGGCGCGCTCGCAGTCGGTGCGGGCGCCATCATCCTGCTCGGGGGCGCGGGCTCGTTCGCGCTGTGGAGCGACACGGAGGCCATCGCAGGCGGCGACATCAAGGCCGGCCAGTTCGGCCTCAACTGCGGCACCGGCGGCGCCTGGACTGACGACAGTCCCACGACGAACGGCGTCACCGTCGTCAACCCGGCGACCGACCTAATGGCTCCGGGCGACATCTGGGAGTACGCGGGCAACTGCACGGTCACAGCGACCGGCAAGAACATGGAGGCGACGCTCGGCGTCGACCTCGGCTCCAACACCGTGCCGTCGGACAACTTCACGGTGACCACCTCGGTCGATGGACAGAACACCACCACGACACCGATCTCCGTATCGAATGGTGACAGTCTGGCGGTGACGGTCCGCGTCAACTTCCTCGAAAGCACGCCGAACCTCGAAGACGTCGGCGCCACCATCTCCGTCTCCGGGATGAACGTGACTCTCAATCAAGTCCGTCCGTCCTGACCTGACCAGAACGAAACCGACGACGACACCCGATGAACAGACCGAACGTCCTGCTGGCCGCCGCAGGGGTTCTGGTGGCTGTGCTGATCTTCGGATCGGTGCAGACCACCGGTGCCCTGTGGCGCGACCAGACGGACATGGGCTCGGACACCACGGTCCACACCGGATCGCTGAGCCTGCGCCCGGGAAGTGGATCGGGGTCGTCGTTCGAATTCGCCGCTCTGAGCGGTCAGAATCTTGCTCCGGGAGACGCGAGGCAAGCCGAACTCGTCATCTCCAACGCCGGCACGACACCGCTCGAGTTCGCGCTGGCCACAGCCGGACCGACGGTCGAGGGCACCGGAGTGGTGAAGGTTCGCCTCTCCGGCGCGCGTGGGTCGTGCCCCGCTACCGCGGCGACTGACCTGTCGGGGGCCTTCGTCGCTGATGACACGACCGCCGTGACTCACTCGTTCAACTCGCCGCCGCCGCAACGGCTGAATCCCGCCGAGTCGACGACATGGTGCATCCGCGCCAAGCTCGTCGCGATCTCCGACGCACCGTCCGCGACGTTCCGCATCAGGTTCAACTTCGACGCAGATCAGGTGCGTCCATGACTGAACACCCGACTACCAGCGCAGCACCGCGTTCGGTCCTCCACCATGTGTGGCAGGCCGTGTCGTGGCTACTGTTGGCCGCAGCGTTCGCGATCCTCTTCGCCGCGATCGTCGTCCCGAAGGTCACGGGCGGCCAGCCGTACACGGTGTTGACCGGATCCATGCGGCCGGACTACCCGCCAGGCTCGTTGATCGTCGTCAAACCACAGCCTGCCGACACCCTCAAGGTCGGCGACGTCATCACCTACCAGATCCGATCGGGCGACCCCGAAGTCGTCACCCACCGCATCGTCGAAGTGACCCGCGGCGACGACGGCGACCTTCGGTTCGTCACTCAAGGGGACGCGAACAACGTCGTCGACGAGCCGCCAGTGCGTGAAGTCCAAGTGCGCGGCCGACTCTGGTACTCAATCCCCTACCTCGGCTACGTCAACACGTGGTTCACCGGTAACCGGCGAACTGTGGTCGTGTTCGTGATCGCCGGGGCGCTGTTCGTCTATGGCGCCTGGCAGTTCTACAAGGGATTCAGCGAAGACGACGAATCGCCGGACGGCGATGACCCCGCACCTGACGAGACCCCTACCGGACGTATTCCGCTCGCCACCGCAACCACCACGACAACGACCGAGGAGGCCCGGTGAGGCGACCCAGACTCGCGTACAGCCTCTCGCGTCGCGTCCGCGCCGTACTCGCGTGCGGCGTACTGCTGGGCACCGGCACCATCGGCACGACGGCCCTGTGGTCGACGAGTGCAGCGACTGTGTCAGGACAATTCACTACGGCTGCCCTTGAGATCAAGGCCAATGGCGTCAAGGAATACACGTTCGCGTTCTCCGGCCCGGTGTATCCCGGCTACACCACCACGCCCGCCGTGAT
>NZ_JBQEDL010000040.1:0-31220 GCF_052106715.1 Gordonia sp. (in: high G+C Gram-positive bacteria) | reverse complement strand
CACCGAGCCGGCACGGTGCAGGGCGGTGAGGTCTCGGCGAACGGTCTCGCCCGTCACCGAGAAGCGCTCTGAGAGCTCGGCGACGGATGCGCGCCCGCGCTCGCGGACCTCCGCGGCGATCGCCTGCTGGCGTTCCTCGGCGTACATGTGTCCGTTCCTTCCCGGCCCGCGCTGCCGTGTTGATTAGTCTGCGTTTGGTTGGAATATATCTTTGTTTACCCGTGTAATGCTTGCATAGTCAATACGTTCTTGTAACCTCTCTCACATGACGTTCAGCGATACGGCAGCGCCCGCTGCACCCGTTCCCAACCCGTTCGACGCGTCGATCGTCGTGACCGGCACTCCCGTGGTCGGCGGACTCGCTTACGGTCCGGTGATACGTGTGGGTGCCCGTCCCGCCTTCGATGCCGACGCTCCAGCGGTCGGCGAGGACGAGCGGAAAGCGCATGAGCAAGCATTCGTCGACGCCGCGGAGGCGGTGAGTGCTCGCCTCGCCGACCGGGCGTCGCACAGCACTGGCGTATCTGCCGAAGTCCTCACGGCTACAGCGGGTCTCGCGCGCGACCGAGGTTGGATCTCGACGGCGACCGGACTCATAGCGTCGGGTCGCCCGGCGCCTGCTGCGGCTGCCGCAGCGACCGAGAAGTTCGTCGAGATGTTCACCTCCCTCGGGGGCGTCATGGCCGAACGGGTCACCGATCTACGCGACGTGCGTGATCGGGTGATCGCCGAACTCCTCGGCCAGCCCGAACCCGGCGTCCCGACCCCAGAGGTCCCGTCCGTCCTCTGCGCGGACGATCTGGCACCCGCGGACACCGCTGGGCTCAACCCCGACCTCGTCGTCGGGCTGGCGATGCGACTCGGTGGCCCGAGTGGCCATACGGCGATCATCGCGCGACAGTTGGGTATCCCATGCGTGGTCGCGGCCGCGGCGCTCGACGACATCCCTCCGGGCGTAGCCGCTTACGTCGACGGGTATGCCGGGACGATCGGGGCGGAGCCCGATGAGGATGCGATCGGCGCGGCGGTGGCCCGATCGCGCGCGGAAGCAGCCGAGGCCGCTGCGTGGACCGGTCCCGGAACGACCGTGGACGGTGTGCCCGTCGCCGTCCTCGCGAACGTCGCCGACGGGGTCTCTGCACGTACTGCGACCCGGTCGCCGGTGCAGGGGGTCGGACTGTTCCGTACCGAGTTGGCATTCCTCGATCGCGCGTCCGAGCCGACAGTCGACGAGCAGACGGCGCTGTACCGCGAGGTCATCGAGGCATTCGATGGCCAGAAGGTCGTGATCCGTACTTTGGACGCCGGTTCGGATAAGCCGTTGCGGTTCGTCGAGACCGATCTCGAACCGAATCCGGCCATGGGCGTTCGCGGCAACCGAACCTCGGTCACGCACCCCGAGATCCGTCGTGGTCAACTCGACGCGCTCGCCGCGGCAGCCGAGGGGGCCGCAGCGGTGCCCTGGGTCATGGCCCCGATGATCGCGACCGTGGACGAGGCGCGCGAGTTCGCCGCCCAAGTCCGTGATCGCGGCTTGATTCCCGGTGTGATGGTCGAGGTGCCGTCGGCAGCGATCCTGGCGGATGCGATCCTCGCGGAGGTCGACTTCGTCTCGATCGGCACGAATGATCTCACGCAGTACACGATGGCGGCCGACCGGATGTCGCCGGAACTGGCGTCGTTGACCGACCCGTGGCAGCCAGCCGTCCTGGCCTTGATCGGGATGGTCGGCGCGGCGGGTGAGCGAGCGGATAAGAACGTCGGCGTCTGCGGCGAAGCGGCCGCCGACCCGTTGCTTGCATGCGTCCTCGTCGGCCTCGGCGTGCGTTCGTTGTCGTCAGCGCCTGCGGCGGCGTCGGCAGTCGGCCTCAAACTCGGCCAGGTAACGATAGAGCAGTGCCGCGAGGCCGCTCGTGCGGCGCTCGCGGCGACCAGTGCGTCCGATGCGCGGGACGCCTCGCGCAGGGTGCTCGGTTAGATTCCGCCCGGCTTGGCTCCGGGCGGGCTAGATCCGGCGCATGACTGTGACGACCTTGCCGAGGACGGCTGCGTCGTCACCCGGGATCGGCTCAAAGTGCTCGTTGTGCGGCATGAGCCACACGTGGCCGTCCTTGCGCTTGAAGGTCTTCACGGTGGCCTCTCCGTCGATCATCGCAGCGACGATGTCTCCGTTCTCAGCGACGTTCTGCTGACGCACGACCACCCAGTCGCCGTCGCAGATCGCGGCGTCGACCATTGATTCGCCGACCACGCGGAGCATGAACAGCGAGCCGTCGCCGACGAGTTCCTTCGGCATTGGAAAGACCTCCTCGACCGCCTGCTCGGCGAGGATCGGACCACCGGCGGCGATCCGACCAAGGACCGGAACGAACGTCGGCGTCGGCAGGGCCTCGGACGACTCGTCGGCCGGAGGCGTGGTGTTGTCGCCGCGGACATTCACCGCACGTGGTCGGTGTGGATCCCTTTTGAGGAGACCGCGACGCTCGAGTGTCCGTAGTTGGTGGGCCACCGACGACGTCGACGTCAGGCCGACGGCCTCACCGATCTCGCGGATGCTCGGTGGATATCCGCGCTCGCGGACCGACTTCCGAATGACCTCGAGCACCTCCCGCTGGCGCTGCGTCAGCGACGCCTCCAGTGTCGACGTCGAGAGCAGTGGATCGGGAGTGTCAGCCATCGTCGGTCCTTTCCTCATCGTGCGCGATCCGCGCGGTGCGTGATCGGGACGGAATCCGTGATCGGAGCGGGGTGTTCGGGCTATTCGAACATCGGGTCCGATCTGACTTGAAGAATAGTCGAGCAGATCACGGATTTCAAACAATTGTTCGACGTGTTGCTGACTTTGTCGTAGGCGTGGTGTTTACTGTCGAACAAAGGTTCTTCGAACACGTGATCGATGAGGAGCATACGATGAGCCAGGCACTGATTTCCAAGACTGTCGAGCGCCGCCGCCGCGGGGTGGAGCGTCCGCAGATATCCGTCACGACCTGCGATATACCTGTCATCGGCGGTGCGTCGAGTACGCCGATTCGGGCCGAGCGGTCGGCACAGGTGTGTAGTCCGACGGGCCGTGATCCGCGCCGCGCTCGGGTCGCGGGCGGACGACTCCGTTCGGTTCCTGAGGGCTATTCACGTCGTATCGCAGCGGTACAGGCGCGTCCGGCAGCCGATCGTCACGCCTCGTTTCGCACGCCGGGCGAGCGTTCGAACATCGACGCGGTGATCCGTCGTCGCCGACTGGTCGGCGCGTTGGCCGTCGGAGCGATCCTGGCGGGTGTGGTGTGGCTGTTCACGATTGTCGGATCGGACTACGCGGACGCATCCACACCCGGCGTGCCAGGTGTCACGCAGGTCGTCCACGCACGCAGCGGCGAGTCTCTGTCAGACATCGCGCGACGGATCGCGACGGACCTGCCGGTGGCGGGCGTCGTCGAGCAGTTGCGCGAACTGAACCACCTACAGTCGTCCGGACTCCGCGTCGGCCAACCGCTGATCGCACCGGCGTACTGAGCCGTAGTGCTCCGGCGTCGGGTTGCAGCGGCCCGGTGTGTGAGTGAGCACCGTGGCTACGAGTACTCTTTTGGCATGCGCTGCCCGTTCTGCAAGAACGACGACACACGAGTGGTGGATTCCCGCGTCGCGGACGACGGTCTGGCGATCCGCCGCCGCCGGTCATGCGCGGAGTGCGGTCGCCGCTTCAGCACCGTCGAGGCCGCTGTTCTGTCGGTCGTCAAACGCAACGGCGTCTCCGAGCCGTTCAGCCGCGAAAAGGTGATGAAAGGTGTACGTCGTGCCTGCCAGGGTCGGCACGTCGACGAGGACGCTCTCGCTAAACTTGCGTATCAGGTGGAGGACGCCGTCCGCGGGTCCGGCTCGGCCGAGATCCCGAGTAACGAAGTCGGTCTCGCCATCCTGCGACCGCTCCGCGACCTCGATGAGGTCGCGTACCTGCGGTTCGCTTCGGTGTACAAGTCGTTCGAGTCGGCCGACGATTTCCAGCGCGAGATCGACGAACTACGTTCCCGAGTCTGAGTCGACCACAGACCGTACAGCTTCGTGGTTCAGAACTTCTCGATCGCTTTGCGAATCCGCTTCTCCGAGACCGTCCCCGCCGTGCCGAGTTGCTGAGCGAACAGGCTGACACGGAGCTCTTCCAACTGCCACTGCACCATCTCGTTGAGCGCATCGTGGCGTGCTTCGGGTATCTGCGCGAGGCGCTGATTCCAGAGTGCGACGAGCCGGTCGATCACTGCTGTGCCGTCGTTGTCCCGTGCCGCTGAACCGGGCAGTGCCTCCAACCGTGCACGTGCGGCCGACAGATATCGAGGCAGAGCCCGTAAGTGTGGTCCGGCGGTGACGCCGACGAATCCGTCGAAGACGAGATCGGCGACCTGGTCGGCGACATCGTCGGCCGCCAACGTGCCCGTCTGTTCGCCGATGGCGCCCCGCACTCGGGAGTATTCGACGAGAGCGTCGACGGCGGCGTCGAAGTACTCGGGGGCCGTCTGCCGTACCGATGGAGATACCCGCCCGGACAGCGCGTCGAAGTCGGCGGCCGACCGAACCGCTGCGACATCGGACCGACCGGCGAGTACGTCGATCACCGCGCGCCGTGTGCAGTCGGCGAGCAGCGCGTCGACGTCGTGGTACGGACTCTGGCTCAGCGCTAGTTTGCGGGCAGGCGGCAGCGACGACGCGAGGCGGCGGGGCGGGGGAGTGATCGCCTGGGTGAGGAGTTCCCGGACGCCCGAGACGATCCCCGCGTCGCGCGCTGTGGTGGTTGACACGTCGACGACCTGCACACCCTCTCCCGGCGCTCCGGAGCCGGGTACGCCGGATCTGGGCACAACTGTCAGGGTCGGGTACCTCGTGACCTGCTGCCCGGCCAGTACCTGGGTGCGGTCCTCAGCGAGGGTTCCGAGACCGTCGGCGGTCCACGCGGTGAAGGTCTGTGACTTCGTCGCCGCGCCGCCGCGTGTCTGAAACTGAGAGCGGAGGTCGGCGAGGCGGTCGCCGCGCGCCACCACTGCGCCTTTGGCGTCAGTCACGGCATAGTGCATCCGCAGGTGTGGCGGTAGACCCTCAGTGCGGAAGTCGCGGGGCGACAACGAGATTCGCGTCATCGTCGATAGCTCGCGCGCCAGGGTCGGTATCAGGGGCTCCGACCTCGCCGACAACTGTTCCAATGCGAGGTCTGCGTATCGCTGCGCCGGCGACATCGACTTGCGCAGGCCTTTGGGGAGGGACTTGATGAGTGCCGTCACCAACTCCGATCGCATTCCGGGCACGAGCCAGTCGAACCCACCGTCGTGGACGTGGTCGAGCAATTCGCGCGGGACGACGACGGTCACGCCGTCGTCGGGTGCGCCCGGCGAGAAGTGGTAGCGCAGTTCCAGACGTGTCTCACCCTGCTGCCAGGCCGACGGGAACTCGTCGGCCCGCGGAACGTCGTCGGCTGCGAACATCTCGGCAGTCAGATCGAGCAGCGCCGGTTCGGACCGTCCGGCCTTCTTCCACCATGAGTCGAAGTGGCGTGCGGAGACGACGTTCGCGGGTACCCGGGCGTCGTAGAAGTCGAACAGTTCCGTGTCGCTGATTCCGACGTCTCGGCGTCGGGAGCGGTGCTCAAGGTCCTCGACTTCCTTGAGCATCTGCGCGTTGCGTTGGACGAACGCATGCCTGCTGCGCCATCGACCGCCCACGAGGGCCTCGGTGATGAAGATCTCCCGGGCCGTCTTCGGATCGATTGGGCCGTAATGGATGCGCCGTTGGGCGACGAGCGGGACCCCGTACAGCGTGACGCGCTCGTACGCCATGACGGCTGCCCGCCGCGTCGACCAGTGCGGCTCGCTGTACGTACGCGTGACCAGGTCGCCCGCGGCCTGCTCGACCCACTCCGGATCGATGGCCGCCACCGTGTGAGCGAACAGACGCGAGGTCTCCATGAGTTCGGCCGCCATCACGAAGGCCGGTGGCTTGGCGGCGAGGAACGAACCGGGGAAGATCGCGAACCGGGTGCCACGTGTGCCGAGGAAGTCGCGAGTGTCTCCTTGTCGGGCACCGACATTGGTGAGCAGGCCGGTCAAGATCGACTTGTGCACCGCGGTGGCGTCGGCCTCGGTGTCCGGCGTCTGCCAGTGGAGGTCACGGACCGTCCGTTTGAGTTGGCGGTGCAGATCCCACCATTCGCGGACACGGAGGTAGTGGATGAACTCTCGTTCGCACTGACGGCGGAACTGGTTGCCCGACAATTCGTCCCGCTGCTCGCGCAGGTACGTCCATAGCTTGAGGTACGCCATGAACTCGGATCCGGGGACGGCGTGCCGTCGGTGCGCGGTCTGCGCGGCCTCGCGGCGATCCGACGGGAACTCGCGGACGTCGGGGAGCGCGAGGGCGGCGGCGATCACCAGGATGTGGTCCAAGCACCCGTTATCGTGTCCCGCGACGAGCATCCGTCCGAGCCGCGGGTCGACGGGCAGGCGAGACAGCGTGGTGCCGACTGCGGTCAGGCGGGCCACGGCCGAGTCGGTATCGGTCACCGCCCCGAGTTCGGAGAGCAACGCCATACCGTCGCGGACGGCGCGCGGCTCCGGTGGCTGGACGAACGGGAACTCGGTGATGTCGCCGAGTTTCAGAGACAGCATCGAGAGAATGACCGCGGCGAGGTTGCTGCGGAGAATCTCGGGGTCGGTGTACTCGGGGCGCGCATCGAAGTCGTCCTCCGAGTAGAGCCGGATGCAGATGCCAGGGGCGACGCGGCCGCAGCGACCGGCGCGTTGGCGGGCACTCGCCTGCGACACCTTCTCGATGGGCAGACGCGTGATCTTCGTGCGCGTGGAGTAGCGCGAGATGCGGGCGCTGCCTGCGTCGATCACGTAACGGATGCCGGGCACGGTCAGCGAGGTCTCCGCGACGTTCGTCGCGAGGACGATGCGGCGACCGTTGGATGGGCTGAACACCCGATGCTGTTCGGCGACGGAGAGGCGTGCGAACAGCGGGACGATGTCAGCGTTACGACGCGACTTGCCGAGTGCTTCCGACGTTTCCCGGATGTCGCGCTCGGTGGGCAGGAACACGAGGATGTCGCCCGAGCCTCGACCCCACAATTCGCCGACCGCGGAGTCGATCGCCGCGATCTGGTCGAGGTCGACCGTGTCCTCGTCGTTGGAACTCAAAGGGCGATAACGGATCTCGACAGGGTAGGTGCGACCGGACACCTCGATGATGGGTACCGCGTCGTCGGGTCCGGCGAAATGGCGAGCGAAGCGATCGGGTTCGATCGTCGCGGACGTGATGACCAGTTTGAGATCAGGTCGTCTGGGAAGGAGTTGTTTGAGGTAGCCGAGCAGGAAGTCGATGTTGAGGCTTCGCTCGTGCGCTTCGTCGATGATGATCGTGTCGTACCCGCGAAGGAGGGGGTCGGTGGTGATCTCGCGCAGCAGGATGCCGTCGGTCATGACTTTGACGCGGGTGCTCTTCGAGCTCTTGTCCGAGAATCGGACCTGATAGCCGACGGCGTCGCCTAGCTCGGTGCCGAGTTCGTCGGCGATACGTCCGGCGACCGACGTGGCCGCGATGCGCCGGGGTTGAGTGTGGCCGATGGCGGTTCGGCCCATCTCGAGACAGATCTTCGGGAGCTGAGTCGTCTTGCCCGAGCCAGTCTCGCCCGCGATGACGACCACCTGGTGGTCGGAGATCGCTTCGGTGATCTCCTCGCGGCAGGCGCTGACGGGAAGTTCCGGCGGATACGTGATGGTCAGAGGCGACGACATGATGGCGTCGATTCTACGGCCGCGGCATAATCGCCTCGTATGAGCGATGCGAATCCAGACGGTCCGGTGCTCCGCGTGCGATCTCGGCTCGAGCCCGTCGGTCCGGCGACCGCGATAGAGTTGTCCGATGCGCAGGTCGCTGAACTCGGCGGCGGCAAGCGGGCCGCGGTCCTCGTGACAGTCGGTGAGCGCAGCGCGCGGCTGCGTCTGGCCCGAATGGGCGGTGCGAATCTGATCGGGCTGTCGAAGGCCGCACGCGCGGAACTGGCGGTCGAGATCGGCGACGAAATCGACGCGAGAATCGTCCTCGACCGTGGCGAGCGGGAGGTCGTCATGCCAGACGCCCTCGCGTCGGCGCTCGACGACGCGGGCCTGCGGGACGCATTCGACGCCTGGTCGTACACGCGTCGGAAGGAGACGGCTCGCACTGTCGGCGACGCCAAGCGACCCGAGACAACGGCTCGGCGCGTCGACGCCGTCATTGCCGCACTGCGCGATGAGTGATTCGCTTATCTGCATGAGCACAGAGCAGCGCGTTGTATCGGCACGTCGAACTGTCCGGGCCACGCCCAAGACGGTGTTCGAGCTGATCGCCGATCCCACCCGCCAACCCGAATGGGACGGCAACGACAATCTCGCCGAGTCTGCTCCCGGACAACGCATTCGCGGAGTCGGCGACACATTCGACACAGTGCTCACGAATGGAGCCGTCCGCCGCAATCACGTCGTCGAATTCGCCGAAGGTCAGCTGATCGCGTGGTGTCCGTCCGAGTTGAACGCTGAGCCGCCCGGCCATCTATGGCGCTGGGAGATCGAACCGGCCGACGGCGCCGTGACCGTCGTGCACACCTATGACTGGACCGACCTGAGCGACGAGAAGCGACAGGTCCGGGCGCGTGCGACGACGGCGGACACGTTGCTCGCGTCCATCGATGGGCTCGCGAGGATCGCCGAACGCCAGGCCTGATCGACCACCTCACATTTCCCAGAATTTCCGTTTCCCACGCGTTCGGAGAGTCCGCCGAGCAACCGACCGTCGCTTCGTGCGATATTTGGAGCATGGGTTCTCTTTGGCACGGATTTGCAGACATGGGTGCGGTGACGGCGAGCGGACCGTTCATCGTCACGCGGGGTGAAGGCACCCGAATCTTCGACGACAAGGGCGGCGAGTACATCGACGCCACCGCTGGACTGTGGTTCACGAACATCGGACACGGTCGTGCAGAGATGGCCGAGGCAGTCGCCAAGCAGGTGTCGAGGATCGCCCACTACTCGAACTTCGGCGACTTCGCGTCCGATGTGACGCTCGAACTCGCTGAGCGAGTGGCTTCGTTGGCTCCGATCGCGGGATCGAAGGTCCTGTTCACCCTCGGTGGCAGCGACTCAATCGACAGCGCTTTCAAGTTGGCCCGCCGTTACTGGGTCGAACAGGGTAAACCGAGCAAGAAAATCGTTGTCGGCCGCACCAAGGCGTACCACGGCATGCACGCCGCGGGTACGTCGCTCGCCGGCATCGAGGCCAACGCCGATGGGTACGGCCAGATCCTGCCCGACACCGAGACCGTCGACTGGGACGACGCTAAGAGCCTCCTCGGCCTCATCGAGCGCGTCGGCGCCGACAACATCGCGGCGTTCTTCGTCGAGCCGATCATCGGTGCGGGCGGTGTCTATCTTCCGCCGGAGGGCTACTTGGGTGAGGTCCGCGAGATCTGTCGCGACCACGACGTGCTGTTCGTTGCCGACGAGGTCGTCACCGGCTTCGGTCGTATCGGTGGGGGCGAGTGGTTCGCCTCGGCGCGCTTTGATCTGCGGCCAGACATGGTGACCACTGCGAAGGGCTTGACGAGCGGCTACGTGCCGATGGGTGCGTTGATCGTCGCTCCGCGGGTGGCGGAACCGTTCTTCGCGGGCGGAACCTGGTTCCGGCACGGTTACACGTACGGTGGCCACAACGTGTCGGCCGCGGCGGCGCTGGCAAACCTCGACATCATCGAGCGAGAGAACCTTCTCGCCGAAGCGAGCCGCCTCGAATCCGATCTCGCGCAGGCCTTCTCACCGCTCGCCGATCTGGCGTCGGTTGCCGAGGTGCGTACCGGTCTCGGTGCGGTGTCTGCAGTTCAACTGGCGGATCCGAGCAAGGCGATGACTGCTATCGCCAAACTGCGTGAGCACGGGGTCAGTGGTCGAGCCGCGGGGCAGGGGGCGCTGCAGATCTCGCCCGCGTTCGTCATGTCCACCGATGAGGTCGGGGAGATGGCAGATCGCTTCACCAAGGCACTGAACGAGTTGTAGAGATCCGATGCACGAAAAATGCATTGCGGGCCGCCTTCGCCCCGGCGTAGCGTCGTTCACGTCAAGGGAAAGGAGGTGGTCCGACACATGATTTCTTTCAGGACCGAGGAGGTGGCCGTCGCCTGAGGCGGCTGCCCACCTGAAGACGACGAGCCCCGTACCGCGCGCAAGTGCCGCGCCGTGCGGGGCTCGTTCGGTCTCGCCGCCCCCGACCCGAGAAAGCACTCGTGCCCCGCCGGAATACCGACGGGGCACGAGCGCTGTCTGTGCCTACTGCAGGGCTGCAGAGAGTCAAAAGAGCGGCAGGCAGCCAAGGGCTACGCCTCAGGCCTCAGGCGAGGGCCTCCGCGGCGGTGATCGCCTGGCCGACACCTGCGACGATCGACGCCACCTTGAGCGCCTCGAAGACGACCTCACGGTCGAGTCCGGCCTCACGCACGACGTTTTCGTGCGCTCCGACGCAGTGGTGGCAGCCGTTGATCGCCGAGACGGCCAACGACCACAACTCGAAGTCGGCCTTCTCGACGCCCGGGTTGCCGATGATGTTCATCCGCAGGCCCGGACGCAGATCGTCGTACTTGCCATCGAGGAATCCGCGACCGCGGTAGAAGACGTTGTTCATGCCCATGATCGATGCGGCGCCGAGGGCGGCGTTGTACGCCTCGGCCGACAGTGTGTCGGCCGCCTCGTCGGCTATCTCCTTGAGGACCGTCGCACTGCGGGTCGCTGCGGCGGTGGCCAGCAGCGAACCCCACAACTGCTGCTCGTTCAGCACGGTGGTGCGACTGATCGAGCCGAGGTTCAGCTTGAGGTCCTTGGCGTACTCGGGAAGAGCGGCCTTCAGGTTGTCGATGCTCACGTCAGTTGTTCCTTCTACGGTCGAGGGGTCGAGGACGACGCCTGGATCAGGCCGACATCAGCTCTGCGGCGTTGATGGTCGGGTCACCCTTGCGCCAGTTGCATGCGCACAGTTCATCGGACTGCAGCGCGTCGAGGACTCGCAGCACCTCGTCGACGTTGCGGCCGACCGAGCCCGCGGTCACCGAGACGAACTGGATCTCGTTGTTGGGGTCGACGATGAAGGTCGCACGATCGGCGACGCCGTCGGCGTTGAGCACGCCTGCGGCCTCGACGAGCTCGCGCTTGAGGTCCGACATCATCGGGAAGGGGAGGGTCTTGAGGTCCTCGTGCTGTGCACGCCACTGGAAGTGGACGAACTCGTTGTCGACCGATGCGCCGAGGATCTGGGTGTCGCGATCGGCGAACTCGTCGTTCAGCTTGCCGAATGCGGAGATCTCAGTCGGGCACACGAAGGTGAAGTCCTTGGGCCAGAAGAACACCACGCGCCACTTGCCCGCGTAGTCGTCGGACGTGACGGTCGTGAAGTAGTCCTCCGGCTGCTGGGCGTCCACCTTCGAGAGGTCGCCGCCGATGACAGAGGTCAGGTTGTAGGCCGGGAACTGGTCGCCGATGGTCAGCAGTGCCATGAACGTACTCCTTGGTGTGTTGTGAGATCGGGGTCGTCAAGTGGTCGGTGAGGACGGTCGGGCGAGGAAGAGTCTGTGGCGACAGATCCGCGCGGAACTCGTTCTCCGCGGAGTCGGCGGTGGCCGGTCTCCGTCTGATATCCAGTCTGCCTAAGGGTCCTTAAAAAGTAAACGTGATTGCAGGCACTATATTGATAGGCATGGGTGATCAAAGCTATCAACCGTCGATAGGCGGTCTCCGGGCGTTCGTCGCCGTCGCAAAGAAGCTGCACTTCGGTTCGGCGGCAACGGAACTCGGAGTCAGCCAGCCGTCGTTGTCGCAGGCACTGGCCGGGCTCGAGACGGGCCTTGGGCTGCAACTGGTCGAACGCACTACGCGGCGTGTCATGTTGACTCCGGAAGGGGCGCGACTGCTGCCGGCAGCAATCGCTGCGTGCGACGCCGTGGACGACTTCCTGCTCGACGCGGCGGGCGACCTGGACCCGCTGTCGGGGCGAATGAGGCTCGGGATCATTCCGACGATCGCGCCGTACATCCTGCCTCGTGTGCTGCGCGGACTGTCGTTGCGCAGACCGGAATTGGACCTGCTCGTCATCGAGGATCAGACCGACCGGCTCCTCGGGCAACTACGAGCCGGATCTCTTGACGCAGCGGTCTTGGCGCTGCCCGCGGGTACACCGGGGATCGGCGAGATCACCATGTACGACGAGGACTTCGTCCTTGCGTTGCCCAGCGGACATCCGCTGGCGGGTCGTAAGCGACTGTCGCCTGCCCTGCTGGCCGACTTGCCGCTGCTTCTCCTGGACGAGGGTCACTGCATGCGCGATCAGGCGCTCGACGTGTGTCAGCGCGCAGGTGTCGATCCCGACCTGCAGCAGACGCGGGCGGCGTCGCTGACGACGGCCGTCCAATGCGTCGAGGGCGGCCTCGGTGTGACACTGATTCCGGCGACGTCCGTAGGAGTGGAGACCGCCGCGGGCAGCCTCGCTGTCGCCGAGTTCGCCCGACCGCGACCCGGTCGACGGATCGGTCTGGTCTACCGCGAGTCGTCCGGACGTGCCGATGCGTATCGCGCGCTGGCCGCGGATATCACGGCCGTCGTCGCGCAGAGCGGGGATGTCACGGTACCGATCGTGGGCGTCTGACTCGTGATCGCGGCGTCACGACTGGGCGCCGGTGAGCTCCGCCCATTCGTCGAGGAGGCTCGAGTCGACGCCGCGGATCAGATCGCCGAGTTCATCGGTGAGATCCTCGATCTCGTCGGTCACCGCAGTCATCGGCAGACCGTTCGACAGCGCCCGATAGCAGTCGGTGAGATACCGCAGCACCACACCCTCGCTGCGAGCCAAACCGAACTGAGAGATCAACTCGGCGAACGTCATCGACCGCTCGCGCATATGTCTGAGAACCGACTTCGGTGAGGGCGTCGAACCGGCAAGCCACGGGTGGCCGCGCCGATACGTCTCGTAGGCGAACCCGATCTCGTCGGCAAGCGGCTGGGGCCAGGAGATCTCCTCCAGTCGCTCCATGCGCTCCTCGTACTCGATCCCGTCGGCCTTCATCTCGGCGACCGCCTCGTCGCGCGCCGCTCGGCGCTGGGCGAACAGCACCGGTCGGGGATCCTCCAAGATCGATTCGACGATCGAGACGACGTCGAGCACGTAGGTGTCCGCCTCCTTGTCCAGGAGTTCGAACGCGGCGACGGCGAACGCCGACAATGGGTTGGTCAGCGCAAAATTCTCCGGCAGGTCCACCGACAGTTCGACGTGCTTGCCGTCCGGCGCGGGGGAGTCGAGTCGGGTGACGATCCCTGTCTCGCACAGGTCACGGTAGAGAGCGATCGTGTGCTTGATGTGCCGCAGTTGCCGTGTTCGCGGCTCGTGGTTCTCTTCGAGCAGATGCCGCAGAGCGGCGAAACAGTCGCCAGGACGTTCGAGCACCTCCATGAGCATCGCGGTGGTCATCCGGAAGTGTGAGCGCATCTGTTCGTCGGGTGCGTCGATCAACGTGGTGAACGTCTGCTCGCCCCAGCTGACGAAACCCTCGGGCGGTTTGCGGCGTACCAGCTTCTTCAACTTCTTAGGGTCGTCACCGGCCTTCGTGAGGAGTCGAGCGTTCTCGACGTCGTGTTCGGGCGCCTGCGCGACGACATACCCGACGGTGTCGTACCCGGCGCGGCCCGCCCGGCCCGCGATCTGGTGGAACTCGCGAGCCCGGAGTCGACGAGTGCGGTGCCCGTCGTATTTGGTGAGGCCGGCGAACAGGACCGTCCGGATCGGCACGTTGATGCCGACGCCGAGGGTGTCGGTTCCGGCCACGACTTTGAGTAACCCCGCCTGAGCGAGCCGCTCGACGAGACGGCGGTAGCGGGGAAGCATACCTGCGTGGTGGACGCCGATTCCGGAACGCAGCAGTTTGCTCAGCGTGCCACCGAATCCGGTGCTGAACGAGAAGTCACCGATCGCGTCGGCGATCGCGGCCTTCTCCTCCTTGCTGCAGAGTTTTGCCGACAGCAGTGCCTGACCGCGCTCGACGGCCTGCTGCTGTGTGAAGTGGACGACGTAGACCGGAGACTTCCCGCCCGCGACCAATTCCTCGATGGTCTCGTGGATCGGGGTCATCGCATACCGGTGCTCGAGTGGGACGGGCCGCTGCACGCCGGTCACCGGGACCGTCTGACGGCCGGTCCGCTTCGTGAGGTCGTCGGCGAAGAACGATGTGTCGCCGAGCGTCGCCGACATCAACAGGAACTGAGTCCCGTCGCCGGACGCCGAGGTGGGTGGCAGTTCGATCAACGGGACCTGCCACGCCCACCCGCGATCGGATTCACCGTAGTAGTGGAACTCGTCGGAGACGAGAACGCCGACGTCGTTGTCGGGCCCCTCGCGGAGCGCGATGTTGGCGACGATCTCGGCAGTCGCGCAGACGATCGGCGCGCCCGCGTTGACCGACGCGTCACCGGTCAGCAGTCCGACGTTGTCGGCGCCGAACTGATTGCACAGATCGAAGAACTTCTCGCTGACCAATGCTTTGATCGGCGCCGTATAATACGAGCGCCGGCCGCGGCACCACGCGAAGTAGATCGCGCCGGACGCAACCAGCGACTTGCCGGACCCGGTCGGCGTGGCCAGGATGACGTTGCTGCCGGAGGCCAGTTCCAGGAGTGACTCCTCCTGGTGGGGATACATGTCGATCCCTCGTGCAGCCCACCAGTCGACGAATCGCTCGAAGGCGAGATCTTCGTCGTCGGTCGGCTCGATGGGCGCGGGCGGTGCGTCCGTGTCGCTCAGGCCTGATCACGTCCTTCGTCAGAGTCGCCGAACTCACCCGCGTGTTCGGCGAGGAACCTCTCGAATTCGGCTCCGATCTCATCGCCGGTCGGCATCGACTCGTCGGGCGCCAGCAGGGACTTCTGCTCTTCCTTGGAGCGCATGTACGCGTCGTACTGATTCTCCAACGCGCTGACCACCGCCGAGACCTCGGCGTTGGACTCGACCTCGCCGTCGATCTGCTTACGGACCTCCGACGCCGCGTTCTCGAGTGCGGTCAGCGGCAGGTCTAAGCCGGTGACGCCGACAACGCCCTCGATGAGCGCCGCTGCCGCCGCCGGATAGTTGGTCTGCGACAGGTAGTGCGGCACATGCGCCGACAGCCCGGCGGTGCGGTAGCCGGCCTGTCCGAGACGCAGCTCGAGGAGCATCGAGGCACTGCCCGGCAGCTTGAGGGCGTTGCCCCAGGAGTGCATATCCGCGATCGCGGCCTCGTCGTTGCCGTGCGCGGTGACCGATGCCGGTCGCGTGTGCGGCACGGCCATCGGAATCGAGTTGAGACCGACGACCTGCGAGACGCCGAAGCGCTGCGCGAGCCCGCGCACCGCAGTCACGAACTGCTCCCACCGCATATCGGGTTCCAGGCCCTCCAACAGCAAGAACGGTGCCCCCGCATTGTCACGGACCGCGTGCATAGTCAGGCGCGGCATGTCGATGCCGTCGAACTCAGTTCCGGTGAACGACATCACCGGTCGCCGCGAGCGGTAGTCGATCAGCTCGTCGGTGTCGAAGGTCGCCACGAGCTCGGAGTCGAGTGCTTCGCGTAGGTGTGCGGCCGCCAGGGCGACAGCGTGTCCGGCGTCTGCATAGCCTTCGAGCGCGTGGATCAACACGGGACCGTCGCCTTCGGCGCCGGTGACAGCGGGAGCGGGGAACTCGAGGTCGTACAGGGAACTCGGCTCCATCGACGACTCGTCCATCGGTGGCCCCTTTCTATGAGGGTCGGTCTGGGCTGTGTGCGAACGGCGCGGGACGCCCTGCCCATTTGGGGTAGGACTCCATTCTCCCGCACCGGTGTCTCTGGCTACAACACGACACCCGCATCGGACATTCCCACAGAGACAATCGCTACGTGGCACAGTGGACATGTGCGTGCTGTGGCAGGAGTGAAAGGTGTGATCGCTTTGACTGCGGTCGCACTGTCGGTACTGGCGTGTTCGGTCGACGGCGACCCGGTCCGTGTTCCAGACCTGGCGCCGCGGACCGTCGACGCGTCAGCATTCCCGTACGGCCCGGGGGTGGCAGTGCCGGACGCGCAGATCCACAACGCCGTCGCCGACATCACGTTCACGCCATTGCGGTCGCAGAACCAGCCCGCCGAGTGCACGCCGGCGCCGGTGGACGTCTCCGGTGCGCAGGTCCGGGTGGGCCCGGGCGGCCCGGCCGGCGGCACGGTCACGGTGATGCTCGCTCGTGCGCCGAACACGTTCGACGATTACGTGACGGGTCTGCGGGAATGCCCGGACTTCGAACTCGGCGGAACCGTGGGCACGCGGGTGCTGACCAATGTCGGGTCGGTGGCAGAGGACACCGTGGAGAGCGGCCGAACGCTCAGCACCGACGGCAGGCCGTACTCCCGTGTGTACGAACTCGTCGCGCAGCGCGACGGCGTCCGCCTATACGTGCAGAACCGCTTCTCCGGGGACGAACTTGGCGCCGACGAGCGGTCAGCGATGCGGAACCTCTTCGAGACGGCGTATGCGAAGGCATTCGACGGCTGACCGGCTGTTCTGCGGTACGACTGATCGGTGCGAATCGCCCGGTGAATCTGTGGATAACGATCGGCACTGTCCACAACCGGCGAGTAGGGATGTCGCTGCGATCCGGTGCCCTGGATCGTCGCCTCATGAAGATCACAATCACCGCTCGCCACCACGGATCGGCAACAGTCGCCGACCCCGACCCGTTGATCGCCGCGGTCCCCGCGTTGTTGGGTTTCGTCCCGGAGCGATCGATCGTCCTCATGTGTTTCGACGACGACTTACACGTGATCGCGACGATGCGACACGACCTGCAGTTCACTCCTCGTGGGCGGACATCGGCATCGCTGCGAGCACTGTTCGACCACCTCGGTGACCTGGCGGCGTCCTACGGTGCATGCGGAATCATCGCCGTCCTGATCGACGACCGGTACGAGCCGGCCGACGAACGCTACGCGCGGGTGTCCCGAGACATGGACCGCATGTTCGCTGACGCCGGAGGGCTCTCCGCCGCCTTCGCCATCGGAGAGATGCGCGCCGGTGCGTACTGGCGGACCGCATGGCAGACATGGCGTGCCGCCGCGGTGTTCGGACGTGAGTTCGCGCCCGACGGGACGCTCAGCGACCCGCAGGCCTCGCCGATCGCGTTGCAGCGGGCGTTCGAGACGGGTCGCGTGGTCTTGCATTCGCGGTCGGAGATCGCCGCAATGCTGACACCGGTCGAGCACTGCGCCGACTCGATCTGCACCGCGGTGACGCCCGCTACGGTGAGCGCACCGATGTGCGAGGCCGACGGGCCAAGACTCGCGCGTGTGTACGAAGCCGTCCTCGACCGGGCGTGCGGCACCACGGCATTGTCATGCGAACAGGTCAACGAGTTGGCCGAAGCCCTCGTCTCGGTCCATGTCCGCGACGCCGCGATCGGCTTGAGCATGACCATTCACCGGGAAGCGGCGCAGAGCCTATGGCTGGACTTGACGCGCCGGCTGTCGGGAACCCCGCGAGCGGCCGCCGCGACACTGCTCGGCCACCTGCATTACATGGCGGGCTCGGGTGCGTTCGCCGCGACGGCCTTTGACGTCGCGCACGAGGCCGACCCGTCGTACGGGCTGGCCAACCTCTTGGACACCGCGCTCATGAACGGGATGCGTCCGCAGGAGTTGGTCGGCCTCGCGGACCTGTCGTTCGACCTCGCGCAGCGGCTCGGCGTGACGTTCCCGCCTGCGACATACCGCGCAGCGGGGTGAGCGCGCTCGGTTCAGCCCAGGATCAGGCGGGAACGACGAAGATCGCGTGTGCCATCTCCGACGACAGAGTCAGTCCCTCGTGTCCAGGCGTACTGATGATCACAGCGCGAGGACCGACTGTCGCAGTGATGCGAGCGTTAGGAACCACGCCGGCCTCCCGGAGGTCGGCGATCAGCTCTGCGTCGGCCTGTGCGTGCTCGGACATCCGGCGGACGATCACTGCGGACTCGCCTTCTGGCAGGTCCACCAGGCGCACGAGCGCGGAGTCGTCGTCCGTCGACGATGTGACGCCGAGCTCGGCCAGGCCCGGGATCGGGTTGCCATAAGGCGACGTCGTCGGATTGTCGAGCACGGTGAGGAGACGTCGCTCGACGTTCTCGCTCATCACATGCTCCCACCGGCAGGCCTCGTCGTGGACGTCCTCCCAGGGCATTCCGATGACATCGACCAGCAGTCGCTCGGCGAGTCGATGCTTACGCATCACCGACACAGCCAGACTGCGGCCGGTCGCCGTCAGTTCGAGATGGCGGTCGCCCGCGACGCGCACCAGTCCGTCACGCTCCATGCGTGCGACGGTCTGAGAGACGGTCGGGCCGCTCTGCTCCAAACGTTCGGCGATTCGTGCGCGCAGCGGCACGATGCCCTCTTCTTCGAGATCGTAGATCGTGCGTAGATACATCTCGGTGGTGTCGACCAGATCATTCACGGCAGCCATCGTCCTTTCGCTGACTCACAGGCTACCCAAAGTCCTTGTCGCGTGACGACTCCTGCCTAACCGGGCGTTGCGTCCACGGACCGGTCCGTGGACGGCTAGCGTTGCTGGGGTGAGTGCGGCGATCATCTGGAGCGACCATTTCCTCGACTACAAGTGGGCGTACACCCACCCGATGAGTCCGATCCGGTTGGCGCTGACCATGTCTCTGGCTCGGAGCCTCGGCGTGCTGGACGAGGTCGAGACGAGCGAGCCGTTGCCGGTCGACGACGCGGTCCTGACGACGGTGCACACCCAGGCGTACGTCGACGCGGTCCGGGCAGTCGGCTCAGGCTCAGTCGCGTCGAACAACGCGCTGTTCGAACGGGTCTTCGGTCTCGGCAGCGATGACAATCCGATCTTCGCCTCCATGCACGAGGCCGGTTCGATGCTCGTGGGCGGAACTCTCGCCGCCGCACAGGCCATCACGTGCGGGGCGGTGCGCCGCGCCGTGAACATCGGCGGCGGCATGCACCACGCGATGCCCGGCCACGCGGCCGGGTTCTGCATCTACAACGACTGCTCGATCGCCATCGAATGGCTGCTGGAACAGGGATACGACCGCATCGCGTACGTGGACGTCGACGCGCATCACGGTGACGGAGTCCAGCACCAGTTCTACAGCGACCCCCGAGTCATGACTATCTCGCTTCACCAGCACCCGGCGACGCTCTGGCCGGGGACGGGGTGGTCGACGGAGGTCGGTGCGTCCGGCGCCGAGGGAGCATCAGTCAACGTTGGGCTGCTGCCGGGGATCACCGACCGGATGTGGCTGCGGGGCTTCCACGCCGTGGTCCCGTCTCTGATCGACGCGTTCAAGCCACAGATCCTCGTCACCCAGATCGGGGTCGACTCGCACGTCGCGGACCCGCTCACCGATCTCGCCCTGACCGTCGACGGCCAGGCGGCGGCGGTGCGCGCGCTGCGCGACCTCGCTGAGAAGCACTGCGAAGGTCGTTGGCTGGCGGTCGGTGGCGGCGGCTACGGCATCGTCAACGTGGTGCCGCGCGCCTGGACGCATCTGATCGCGTCGGCCCTCGACCGCGACGTCGACCCGGCGACGAGGATCGGCGACGAGTGGATCACGGCGGCGACCGTCGCCCAAGACGATCTGCACCCCGAGTACGCGCGTCCGCCGGAAGTGGCAATGGGTGACGCCGGCGACGTCGACTACGTTCCGTGGGACGGTGATACCGGAGTCCCGCCGCCCGAGGGCGTGAGCGAAGCCGCCCAACGGCAGACCGACAAGGCGATCCTCGCCACCCGCCGCGCCGTGTTCCCGCTGCACGGACTCGACCCGGAGGACCCCCGTGACTGACACCGAATACCCGCGCGACTGGGTCGCCGACGTGCTGGCCTCCGACGGAGGCGTCGTACACCTGCGGCCGATCATGCCGTCCGACGCCGATGCACTCGTGGGGTTCCACGACGGGCTCAGCGAACGGACCCGATATCTGCGCTACTTCGGTCCGACGCCGACCCTGCCGCCGCGCGAAGTGGTGCGGATGACGACCGTCGACTACCGGAACCGCGTCGCCTTGCTGGCCATGCTCGGTGACGAGATCATCGCGATGGGACTGTACGAAGGGCTCGCAGCCGACGGCAAGCCCGAGTCGGCGGAGGTCGCATTCGTCGTCGCCGATCACCATCAGGGTCGGGGGCTCGGCCCGATCCTCCTCGAACACCTCGCGGGCGTGGCCGCCGAGAACGGCTTCACCCGATTCGAGGCCGAGGTGCTCTCGGAGAACCCGAACATGGTCGCGGTGTTCCGAGACGCCGGTTACCAAGTGAGTCGGGCGTTCGACGGGAGCACCGTCCACGTCGAGTTCTTGATAGACCCGTCCGAGGCGTTGACGTCGGTCCGTAACGCACGTGAGCGCGCGTCGGAGGCCCGCAGCATCGCCAATCTCCTGAGGCCTCAGTCGATCGCGGTGATCGGCGCGTCGACCGACCCGAAGAAGGTCGGCAACGTGTTGCTCGCGAACATCATCGCCGCTGGATTCACCGGGCCGGTGTTCCCGGTGAACGGCCCAGCACCGGTCGATGCCGACGACGCAGTCGAGTCGAACTCGGTGTCACCGTTCGCAGCGCCGACGCGCGGGCGGGTCCGTGATCCTCGTCCTGCGCCTCCGTCGGTGCGCGGCATCCGCGCCTATCCGACGGTGCGTGATATCCCCGATCCGGTTGACCTCGCTGTCGTCGCAGTCCCCGCTGCGGGCATGGACGACGTCCTCAGCGACTGTCTGGCGAAAGGCGTCCGCACGCTGGTCGTCGTGTCCGCCGGTTTCGGTGAGAGCGGTGAGGAAGGGTGGGAGAGCGAACGTCGCCTCGCCGAGCGAGTGCGCGCACACGGCATGCGACTGGTCGGTCCCAACGCACTCGGCGTCGCGAACAACAGCGGCGACATCTCGCTGAACGCGACTCTCGCGCCTCGTGTTCCGGGGGCCGGGCGGGTCGGCTTCTTCTGCCAGTCTGGCGCATTGGGGATCGCGATCCTCGACACGGCTGCGCACCGCCAGCTCGGTCTGTCGACGTTCGTCTCGGCAGGTAACCGTGCCGACGTCTCCGGAAACGACGTGCTCCAGTACTGGGACACCGACGAGAGCACCGACGTCGTACTGCTGTATCTGGAGAGTTTCGGAAATCCACGCAAGTTCGGGCGCATCGCTCGACGGGTCTCATCGTCCAAGCCGATCGTCGCCATAAAGTCGGGGCGCGGCGCGATGACGCCGGTCCGCGCGTCGCGAACTCGCGAGGCGGGTCGCGACGACGCCATCGCGCAGATGGTCCTGGGGCAGGCTGGCGTCATTCAGGTGGAGACGATCACCGAATTGTTCGACTGCGGAACGATATTGGCGTATCAGCCACTGCCTGCGGGCCCTCGGATCGCGATCATAGGCAACTCGTCGGTCATCGCCGCGCTGGCCGCGGACACGGCGCGGTCAGCGGGACTCGAAGTAGTCGTGACGGTCGACCTCGGTCCAGCCGTGTCGCAGCCGGACCTGTCCGAGGCGGTGGCGACGGCGATGGCCGACGATGCCGTCGACGCGGTTCTCGTCGTGTTCGTTCCTCCGGTGGCTGTGGACGCCGACGACTACGCTCACGGCCTGATGGAAGCCGTCCGGCCCGTGGACGGCGGGACTGTGCCGGACAAGCCAGTCGTCACCACGTTCCTTGCGGTGGAAGGTGTGCCGGACGGGCTCTCGCGCCCCGGTCCCGGAGGGATGCCGGTGCGCGGTTCCATCCCGTCATACTCGACTCCGGAGCGGGCGGCGAAGGCGATCGCACACGCCTGGAAGTACGCCTCTTGGCGGGCTCGCCCGGCAGCCGAGATCCCGGCGATCGAGGGGACCGTCGCCGAAGACGCCCGATCATTCGTCCGCGAGGCGATGGCCGATGGTCCGCGCGATCTAACCGCCGTCGAGTCGGCTCATCTGCTCAAGCATTATGGCATCGACGTCGTCGCGTTCCGTGAGGTACGAACGATGCAGGAGGCGTCGGCCGCCGCCCGCGCACTCGGCTTCCCGGTCGCAGTCAAGGCCACATCGTCGAGTTGGGTCGGCAGGCTCGACCGGGAGGGCGCACGGTTGGACCTCCCGGATGCGACGGCGGTGCTCACCGCGTTCACCGAGTTGAAGGCGCTCACCGGCGACGAGGTGCTACACGTGCAGAAGATGGCTCCGAAGGGGCTTGGCACCTCGATCTCGGTGAGCGACAACGAGTCGTTCGGTCCGCTGCTCAGCTTCGGTCTGTCGGGTCGGCTGTTCGACGCACTCGGTGACCGCGGTTACCGGGCGATTCCGTTGACCGAGACCGACGCTCGCGAACTGATCGCCGAACCGCAGGCTGCGATGCTCTTGTCCGGCGGGCCGGTGGACGATCCGGTGGACACCGACCGGCTCGTCGACATGATCCTGCGGATCTCCGCACTCGTCGACGAGGTGCCCGAAGTTCGGGAGGTCCGCTGTGATCCGGTCTTGGCGTCGGTCGATGGCGTAGCGCTCCTCGGTTCGCAGATACACGTCGGCCCGGTGCCTACTCTCGCAGACACCGGGCCCAGACGGTTGAGTTGAACCCAGCGCCGCTGCGCACGCCCAGCGGGTAGGTCAGCTCGCGTAGGAGCGCAGCTTCTCCGCGCGGTCGCCCTGGCGCAGCTTGCCCATCACGTCGCGCTCGATCTGGCGGACGCGCTCGCGGGATAGGCCGAATGCGCGGCCGATCTGGTCGAGTGTGCGCGGCTGCCCGTCGTCGAGGCCGTAGCGCATCGTGATGACGGCCTGCTCGCGCTCGTCGAGAGTGCCGAGCACCGAGCGGATGTCCGAGTGCAGCAGGTTGGCGATGACGACAGTCTCGGCCGACGTCGCCTCGGAGTCTTCGATGAAGTCGCCGAGCGGGGCCTCCTCATCGTTGCCGACCGGCATGTCCAGGCTCACCGGGTCGCGGCTGTGATCCATCAGATCGGCGATCTTGGCTGCCGGGATCCCCGATTCCGCGGCGAGCTCGTCGTCGGTCGCCTCGCGGCCCAGCTGCTGATGCAGTTCGCGACGGATGCGGGCGAGCTTGTTGACCTGCTCGACGAGGTGGACGGGGAGGCGGATGGTACGGCTCTGGTCCGCCATGCCGCGGCTGATCGCCTGGCGGATCCACCAGGTCGCGTAGGTGGAGAACTTGAAGCCCTTCGCGTAGTCGAACTTCTCGGCCGCGCGGATCAGGCCGAGGTTGCCTTCTTGAATGAGGTCGAGCAGCGGCATGCCGCGGCCCGTGTATCGCTTGGCGAGGGAGACAACGAGTCGCAGGTTCGCTTCGAGGAGGTGGGCGCGAGCCGCTTCGCCTTCACGCGCGATGACCTTCAGATCCCGCTTCTTGGCCGGTGTCAGACGTTTGGTGGTAGCCAGCAGATGCTTGGCGTAGAGGCCTGCTTCGATCGCCTTCGCGAGATCGACTTCCTGCTCGGCGTTCAAGAGAGCGGTGCGGCCGATTCCGTTCAAGTAGACGCGGACGAGGTCGGCTGACGGCGACTGTGCGTCGAGATCCTGTTCGGTGAGGGCCGGGCGAGTGCGGGCGGCAGGTGCTTCGGACGGGCGTGCAATCGTCGTGCGAGACATACGACCTCCTGGGTGCGCTGTTCGAGTGCGTTCACCTGGTCTAACGCCCTCGGCGAGGAAAAGGTTCCCGGCCGCCGCTGAGAAGTTACTGAGATGTGAGTTCGAAGCGTCGCCGGACAGCGGCAGCCAACTCCGATGTCGTCTGCGACACTCCGCTGAACAGGTGTGTCGCGGCGATGCCCTCGCAGAACACGAGGAGATCGGCGGCGTCCGACTCGGCGTCGAACGAGCCGAGCGCGGTGAACAGCGCGATCGCGCGGGGGCGGGAGAACAGGCTGTCGCGAAGTGCGGCGGCGAGGTCGGCGTCGTGCGCGGCATCGGATACGAGGGCGAACCGCGCTCGGACGTCCCGGGCGCGCGTGGTCGTCAGCGTGTGTAGATATCGGCCGACGACGTCGGCGGCCGATCCATGCGCGTGGTCGTCAGCGTGTGCGGTCTCGAACGACGCAGCCGACATCGCAGTGAGGTGAGTCAGCGCCGCATCGAGCAGTTCACGCCGCGTGCGGAAGTAGTACGAGGTCGACCCCTTGGGGAGGTCCAGGTATCGGTCGACGCCGCTGTGGGTGACGGCCCGGTTCCCGCCGTCGGCAGCGAGGTCGAGCGCGGCGTCGGCGATCCGGGTGCGGCGGTCGGGGCGTGCGGTGAGGTCGGCCACGACCCCTATCCAACCATGCCTCTACAAACATAGAGTTTTGTCATGAGGTCGATCCGGATGCCGCGACGGCGCCTGCGGGCGGCCGTCACCGTCGAGGACATCGTGGCGTTCGCCGCTGCGGACGGTGCGACGCTGACTCCCGGCCAGAAGTTAGTGGCTGCGGCGTTGACTGCAGATCCGTGCTCGACGGCTGTGTACGTGGTCGGACCGCCCGGGACCGGGAAGACGGCAGTGGTCGACTGGTGGGTCCGTGCCTGCGGTGCGGCCGGACGACCGAGAGTGTTGCGCAGGCACCTGCACGACTTCTTCACAGAATTGCATGGATCGATCGGCGTGCACGGGGGATGGGAGCCGGGGCTGCGAGCCGTGCTCAGTCGGTCCGGTCGGCCGTTCGACGTGGTCTGCCTCGACGAGTTCACCGTCCACGATCCGGCCGACGGCGTCTTCCTCGATCGGGTTCTGACGAGGCTGAGCGCACGCGGGACGAGGGTCGTCGTGACCTCGAACCGTCGACCGGCGGAGTTGATGCCGAACCCGCTGTTCCATGCGGGATTCGAACCGACGATCGCGGCGCTCGAGGAGATGTTCACCATCGTGTCCCTCGCCGACGCCCAGGACATGCGGGTCGCAGGGGCGCGTGGCTCCGGTTTCGGCTCGGGCGTGTGGCGCGAGGGCGCGCGTTCGAACGGCGAGATCATGCGCGATCGCGTGGTGCGCCCGGGATCGCAGCCGTTTCCGGTGCTGGAGGGGGTCGGCGGCACGGTGGAGATCGACTTCGCCGATATGTGTTCCGGCCCGGCGAACGCCGCAGACTTCCGGTGGTTCGCACAGGAGTACGCCGCGATGGCGGTGACCGGCGTGCGCTGCGATCTCGGTCCGGCATCGCTCGCCCGCTGGGCGATGCTGCTCGACGTGCTGCACGATGCCGACGTCCGGATGGACGTCTACGCGATGTGCACGCGGTCGGCGATGTCGGCCGCGTTGACCGCCGTTCTGCCAGATGCTGCGCGGACCGTCAGTCGAATGGGCGGCTGGCGGGACGAGGGTCGGCTCGTGCCGTGAGGACGCGGGGACCGTCGTCGGTGACGGCGACGGTGTGCTCGGAATGCGCGGTCATCGACCCATCGGCCGAGCGCAACGTCCATCCGTCGGGGTCCCGGACGAGTCGCTCGGTGCCTCTCGACCACCAGGGCTCCAACGCCAGGGTCATACCCGACCGCAGGGTGGGTCCGCGTCCCGCGCGAGCAAGGTTCGGCACATGCGGATCCTCGTGCATGGTCCGTCCGATGCCGTGGCCGCCGTACTCGGTGTTGACGCGATAGCCTCCGGTGCGGGCGACGTCGAATATCGCCGCGGAGACGTCGCCGAGTCGGCCGCCGGGCACCATCGCCGCGATCGCGGCGTCCAGTGCCCGCTCGGTGGAGGCGATCAGCCGCGCATCGGGGTGGTCGGTGTCCGGGGCGTGGTCGGTGTCCCGGACTCGGACGGTGACCGCGGAATCGGCGGCCCAGCCGTCGATCGTCACCGCGAAGTCGAGGGTCAGGACGTCGCCGTCGGCGAGGACATGGTCGTGGGGGAGTCCGTGCAGCACGGCGTCGTTGACCGACAGGCAGATCACGTTCCGGAACGGGCCGTCGCCGAACGATGGCGCGTAGTCCCAGTAGCAGCTCACCGCGCCGCGATCGGCGATCATCGTACGGGCGCGCTGCTCGAGATCGAGAACGTTGACCCCGGGTTGCGCTCGCTCGGACAGGTCGCTGAGGACCTCGCCGACGAAGCGGCCGGTGACGGCCATCTTCTCGATCTCCGCGGGAGTCTTCAACTCCATCAACGTGTTCTCCGTTCGCCGTGGTGCGATGTGTCCGGTATTGAAATACCGGGTATTAGAATACCAGCGATCGTATATGGTCGACCCATGGTCCGGATACCGTTGAGTCCTGCGCAGATTGAGGCTGGCCGCCGACTCGGAGCCCTCGTTCGCCAGGCGCGAGGCTGCACTGAGGCGAGTGAGATAGCCGCCGGTGCAGGCATCTCTCCGGAGACCCTGCGCAAGATCGAGGCAGGCCGCATCCCCAGTCCGGGTTTCGGCACCGTCGTCGGTCTCTGTGACGCGCTCGGGCTGTCCGTTGACGAGGCGGTCGCCACGTGGCGCGGGGGAGTCGAGACCGACCGGGCGGCCGGATAGGGCTCCGCTGTCTCGGCGGGCGTCAGTCGTCGTCGACGGTCCCGCCGTGCTCATCGGCCCGCGGGTCGCCAGCAGGTCGGTCGGCCGTCGACTCGTCGTTCGGCGGAGCGTCGATCACCCGATGATCACCGTCGTCGAAACGGTCGCGAGGTTCGGGCCGGTCGCCCAGTTCGGGCGGACCGACGACGCGGTGCGGCCCGTGGTGATAGGTCGCGACCTCGCCGCGGCGCCGTGGCTCAGCGTCGTTGGCGCGCAGAACGGCGATCCACGGGATCGGGATCGACACGACGATGATCGCCAACGCGATCCACCCGTTCTGAGTCGTCGCATAGACGATGGATGCGATGATCAGCGCGGGAACACGAACACTCATCATGACCAGGTACCGCCGCTTTCGTGCGCGGAAGGCCTCGTCCTGATCCTGTTCGGCGCCGGTGATCAGGTAGGTGTTCGGGTCGGATTCGTCGTGCGCCATTCCTCCATGGTTCCACAGTGAGTAACAATGGCTTCATGGCAACGCAGACGATCGAACGCCCGGACATCGACGAGCGGACCGAACAGGACGATGACACACCCAAGGTCTTCCACTATGTGAAGAAGAATCAGATCGTCGAGAGCGCGGTGATGGGCAACCACGTCGTCGCGCTGTGCGGCGAGGTCTTCCCGGTCACCAAGCAGGCGAAGCCCGGCTCGCCGGTGTGCGAGAAGTGCAAGAAGATCTACGCGAAGATGAAGAAGTAGTCATTCGCGGGGGCCGCGCCGGGTGATGGCCCGGTTCCGCAGCGTGTCGGTCAACTCCGTGGTCTGCGTTGTGACCCAATGGCGCATCACGGGGCTGTTCTGGCGACTCGGCCAGAACTCTTGGCACGCCGCGTTGAACTCTGCGCCCAACACGATCGCGAAGCCCAGGAAGTACGTGAACAGAAGGAACGCGATCGGTGTCGCGAGGGCGCCGTAGGTGTAGCCGGTTTTCGCGAGAGTCGTCAGGTATGCACGCAGAATATAGCTTGCGATCCAGAAGCCGACGCCCGCGAGTATCGCCCCGGGCACCAGGCGCAGACGCGGTGGCGGATAGGGCAGGGCGAAGCGGTACAACGCCGACAGTGCCCCGATCAACAGGAGACCGACGAACGGGAAGTATCCCCAGTCGACGAGGTCGGACACTGCCGGGCCCCACGACTGCGGCAGCACATTTTGCAGATAGGTCGGACCAAGGGCGACCAACGGCAGCACGAATATCGCCATGATCAAGAAGAACAAGTAGATGATGAGGGCGAAGATCCGCTGCCACACCGGGTTTCGCACCTGATGCTGGTGGTGCGCATGGACGATCGACGACACGAAGCACGACATCGCTGACGAGCCTGCCCACAGTGACAGCACGAAGCTCAACGACATCACTGTCACCCGGCCACGGCTGAGAACGTTGTCGACGGTCGGCTCGATCAGATCGGTGACCACCTGGTCGCTGAATGTCCGCTCGGCGAAGGACATGATGCGCTGGGAGATGACGTCGATCGTGTCGGGACCGAACCACCCCGCTATGTAACCGATGCTGCCGAGCACGCCGAGAATGAGCGGCGGTAGCGACAACGCCTGCCAGAATGCGGCCTGCGCAGCCCATCCGATGATCGAGTCGTCCCAGCATTTGACCGTCGTCCGCCATGCCAGCGCAGGCAGGCTGCGCAGAATCGGTCGTCGCGGACCGCGGGGCGGATCGTCGAAGTCGCGGGTAGGAGACACCGACGCCGAGGCCTCGAAGTGAGGCTCTGCGGCGTCGTCGTCGTGCTGAGTGCCGTGAGTGCTGATGAGACAAGCATGGACGATGACGGGTATCGGGTCGATCACCGACCCGCCGATGGCGTGGCGGAAGTGCCGGAGGCAGGGGCTAGAATCGATCCCGTATCCGTGCTCCGAAGCGGCCTCTCGAAGGCTGTCGGACACGTGTGCCAGGGGGAAGAATTCACGAGTCGATCTGTCAGGAGCAAGGTGACCAGTACCGATGTCGACGCAGACCGCCGGATCGCATCGGGGGCGCCGCTACGCGCGTGGCAGCGTCGGGCGCTCACCAGGTATCTGACGTCTCGGCCGACTGACTACCTCGCGGTCGCGACGCCGGGTGCAGGCAAGACGACGTTCGGTCTGCGGGTGGCCGCGGAGCTGCTCGCGGACCGGACAGTGGAGCGCGTCACCGTCGTCGCGCCCACCGAACACCTCAAACACCAGTGGGCCGCTTCGGCAGCGCGCAACGGCATGGCCCTCGACCCGAACTTCTCCAACTCGACCGGTTCGACGAGCTCGGACTTCGACGGAGTCGTTCTCACCTACGCGCAGGTCGCCGCACACCCGTTCCGGCACCGGGTGCGCACCGAGCAGTACCGGACCCTGGTGATCCTCGACGAGATCCACCACGGCGGCGACGCCAAGTCGTGGGGCGACGGCATCCGGGAGGCGTTCAGCGACGCGACCCGCCGCCTGTCGCTCACCGGGACGCCGTTCCGCTCGGATGATTCGCCGATCCCGTTCGTCACCTACGAGCCCGAGCCGGGCGGCGGGCAGCGCTCGCGTGCCGACAGCTCCTACGGCTACGCCGAAGCGTTGCGCGACGGCGTCGTCCGCCCCGTGGTGTTCCTGGCGTACTCCGGCGAGGCGAGTTGGCGCACCAGCGCGGGGGAAGAGTTCACTGCGCGCCTGGGAGAGCCGCTGTCGGCCGAGCAGACGGCACGAGCGTGGCGCACAGCGCTCGACCCGCACGGCGACTGGATCTACGCGGTCTTCACCGCCGCACACCGTCGTCTGACGCGGCTGCGGGAGTCCGGGGTGCCCGACGCGGGCGGCCTCGTCATCGCGACCGACCAGCAGAACGCCCGCGACTACGCAGACCTCCTGCTGTCGATCACCGGCAAGAAGCCGACGGTCGTCCTGTCCGACGACCCCAAGTCGTCGTCCCGAATCGAAGCGTTCTCGAACTCCACCGACGAGTGGATGGTCGCGGTCCGCATGGTGTCCGAAGGCGTCGACGTCCCGAGGCTGTCGGTCGGGGTCTATGCCACCAACGCGTCGACCCCGCTGTACTTCGCACAGGCGATCGGACGCTTCGTCCGGTCCCGGCGGCCCGGAGAGACCGCGAGCGTCTTCCTGCCGTCCGTCCCCGTCCTCCTCCAACTCGCCAGCGAGCTCGAGGCCGAGCGCGACCATGTCCTCGGAAAGCCGCATCGGGAGTCCGACGGGCTCGACGACGGGCTGATCACCGAGGCGAACAAGCGCGAAGACGAGCCGGGCGAGGACGAGAAGGCGTTCCAGTCGCTGCACGCCGACGCCGAACTCGACCAGGTGATCTACGACGGGTCGTCGTTCGGGACGTCGACGCTCGTGGGCTCGGACGAGGAGTCGGACTACCTAGGGCTTCCGGGACTCCTGGACGCCGAGCAGGTGCGGACACTGCTCCAGCAGCGTCAGGCGCAACAGGTCACGAACCGGAGCACCGCGCGTCCACGGGAGGGCGATCAGGCCAAAGCAGCACCGAACGCTGCCGAGCGAGGCACCGGTGAGAACCTGCTGGCCCTGCGCAAGGAGCTGAACACGCTCGTCGCCCTGCACAATCAGCGCACCGGGCGCCCGCACTCCATGGTCCACAACGAACTGCGGTCGCGTCTGGGCGGTCCGCCGACGGCGATGGCGACGGCCGACCAGCTCAAAGAGCGGATTCACGCGCTCCGCACGTGGAAGTGACGGTAAAGAGTTCGGTAGACAGCAAGAGGGAGGCGAGCCGATGATCGGCTCGCCTCCCTCTTCTCGTCTACGACTACATGTCGAGTGAAGGGCGCTGTGTTCCTGTCATTCCGAGATCGACACCACGGCACCGACCTCGACGAGGCGGGCCTCGTGGTCGTTGTAGTGGTGGCGGCAGAAGAGGAGCTCTCCGCCTGTCGGGAGCTCGGCACGCACCTTGGCCGCAGCGCTGCAACGGTCGCAGCGATCGGCGGCGGTCAGGCCAGTGGAGACGAGTGTGTCGGGCGTTGCGATGTCAGGCATGGCTTCCTCCGTCCCTTCATATGACAGATCCGAGTCGATCAGTCATGGCTTCACTTTGTCAGACGTATGGGGAGGTGTATTTGTTCCCGATGATCCCGGGTGTGTCGTAGCGCACCCAGGATCGACCTCGGGGAAGAATCTAGTCGAGGTAGTCGCGGAGCACCTGTGACCGGCTCGGATGACGCAGCTTGCTCATGGTCTTCGACTCGATCTGTCGGATGCGTTCACGGGTCACCCCGTACACCTGACCGATCTCGTCGAGAGTGCGCGGCTGACCGTCGGTGAGACCGAACCGGAGCCGGACCACACCGGCTTCGCGCTCGGACAGGGTGTCCAGGACGTCCTGGAGTTGATCCTGCAGCAGCGTGAAACTGACGGCGTCGACGGCGACGACGGCTTCCGAGTCTTCGATGAAATCGCCGAGTTGGCTGTCACCCTCATCACCGATGGTCTGGTCGAGCGAGATCGGTTCGCGGGCGTACTGCTGGATCTCCAGCACCTTCTCCGGCGTGATGTCCATCTCCTTGGCGAGTTCCTCCGGAGTGGGCTCGCGGCCCAGGTCCTGGAGGAGTTCGCGCTGGATACGGCCGAGCTTGTTGATGACCTCGACCATGTGCACCGGGATGCGGATGGTGCGGGCCTGGTCGGCCATCGCACGGGTG
>NZ_JBQEDL010000039.1:0-31439 GCF_052106715.1 Gordonia sp. (in: high G+C Gram-positive bacteria) | reverse complement strand
ACTTCTATCTGGAGTTGATGGAGCACGGCCTGGAGATCGAGCAACGGGTCCGGTCGGGTCTGTTGGACGTCGGTCGAAAACTCGGCATCAAACCGTTGGTGACTAACGATTGTCACTATGTGACTCGTGAGCATGCGTCCTCGCACGAGGCGCTCTTGTGCATTCAGACGGGCAAGACGCTCTCTGATCCGACTCGGTTCAAGTTCGACGGTGACGGCTACTATCTCAAGTCCGCGCAGGAGATGCGCGAGTTGTGGGACGGTGTGGTTCCGGGTGGCTGTGATTCGACGTTGGAGATCGCCGAGCGGGTCACCCCGTATGACGACGTGTTCACCCACCATGACCGGATGCCGATCTTTCCGGTTCCCGAGGGGTATTCGCAGGAGTCGTGGCTCGAGCACGAGGTGATGACGGGTCTGGATCGTCGGTTCTCCGGTCAGGTGGTTCCGACCGAGTACGTCGATCGCGCGAAGTATGAGTTGTCGGTGATCAACCAGATGGGTTTCCCAGCGTACTTCCTGGTGGTCGGCGACTTGATCAGTCATGCGCTGGAGGTCGGTATCCGGGTGGGGCCGGGTCGAGGTAGTGCTGCGGGCTCGTTGGTGGCGTATGCGATGGGTATCACGAATATCGATCCGATTCCGCATGGTCTGCTGTTCGAGCGGTTCCTGAACCCGGAGCGCGTGTCGATGCCCGATATCGATATCGACTTCGACGATCGCAGGCGTGGCGAGATGATCACGTACGCGTCGGAGAAGTGGGGTCACGACAAGGTCGCCCAGGTCATTACCTTCGGCACGATCAAGACGAAGGCTGCGATCAAGGACTCGGCCCGAGTGCAGTTCGGTCAGCCGGGCTTCTCGATCGCCGACCGCATCACCAAAGCACTGCCACCGCCGATCATGGCCAAGGACATCCCGGTCTGGGGCATCACCGACCCGGAGCACGAACGGTTCTCCGAGGCGTCGGAGGTGCGCACGCTGATCGAGACCGATCCGGACGTCAAGCGGATCTACGACACCGCCCTCGGGTTGGAGGGGTTGGTCCGTAACGCGGGTGTGCACGCGTGTGCGGTGATCATGTCCTCGGAGCCGCTGACCGATGCGATCCCGGTGTGGAAGCGTGCTCAGGACGGCGCGATCATCACCGGCTGGGACTACCCGTCGTGCGAGGCCATCGGCCTGCTGAAGATGGACTTCCTCGGTCTGCGAAATCTGACGGTCATTGGCGACGCGATCGAGAACATCAAGACCAACCGCGGGGTCGACCTCGACTTGGACACCCTGCCGCTCGAAGACGAGAAGACCTATGAGCTGCTCGCGCGCGGCGATACGCTCGGCGTGTTCCAGCTCGACGGCGCAGCCATGCGCGAGCTCCTCAAGATGATGCAGCCGACCGGCTTCGAAGACATCGTTGCCGTTCTCGCCCTGTACCGACCCGGACCGATGGGCGTGAACGCGCACACCGACTACGCCAAGCGCAAAAACGGTCTGCAGGACATCCGACCGATCCACCCGGAGTTGGAGGAGCCTCTCAAGGAGATCCTGTCCGAGACGTACGGTCTGATCGTCTACCAGGAGCAGATCATGCAGATCGCGCAGAAGGTCGCGGGCTATTCGCTCGGCCAGGCCGATCTGCTGCGACGTGCGATGGGTAAGAAGAAGAAGGAGATCCTCGACGAGGCCTACGACGGCTTCGCCGACGGCATGCGTGACAACGGCTACTCGCAGGCCGCCATCACCGCGTTGTGGGACACTGTCCTGCCGTTCGCGGGCTACGCGTTCAACAAGTCGCACGCCGCAGGCTATGGTCTCGTGTCCTTCTGGACCGCCTACTTGAAGGCCAATTACCCGGCCGAGTACATGGCGGGTCTGCTGACCTCGGTCGGCGACGACAAAGACAAGGCCGCGATCTATCTGGCTGACTGCCGCAAGATGGGCATCACCGTGCTCCCGCCCGACGTCAACGAGTCGCTGCCGAACTTCGCGGCCGTCGGCGAGGACATCCGATTCGGTCTGGCAGCTATCCGCAACGTCGGAACCGGCGTCGTCTCGTCGATCATCGCGGCGCGCGAAGCGAAGGAACGTTACGCCGACTTCTCCGATTACCTCGGAAAGATCGACGTCATAGCCTGCACCAAGAAGGTCACCGAGTCACTCATCAAAGCGGGCGCGTTCGACTCGATGGGGCATCCACGCAAAGGACTGTTCCTGGTGCACGCCGATGCGGTCGATGCGGTGATGAGTACCAAGAAGGCCGAAGCGATCGGCCAGTTCGACCTGTTCGGCGGCTCGGATGTCGAGGACGTCGGCGACGTGTTCGCCGTCAAGATCCCCGACGAAGAGTGGGACACCAAACACAAGCTGGCCCTCGAACGCGACATGCTCGGGCTGTACGTGTCCGGCCATCCTCTCGCTGGACTCGAGCACGCGATCTCGGCGCAGACCGACACTGCGATCTCCACACTTCTGGAAGGCAACATCGCCGACGGCGCGCAGATCACGATCGGCGGGATAATCTCATCGGTCACGCGGCGCGTCAATAAGAAGGGCGAGCCGTGGGCCGCCGTCACCATCGAAGACATGGTCGGCGGTGCCGAGGTGTACTTCTTCCCGCGTGCGTTCACCGCCTACGGGATGGACCTTCTGCAGGACAACATCGTGCTGGTGCGGGCACGCGTCAACAAACGCGACGACTCGATCATGATCAGCGCCAACGACCTCGCGGTGCCGGATCTGACCGAGGTCGGCGCAACCAAACCGGTGATGCTGACGTTGCCGACCAATCGGTGCACGCCGGACCGGGTCAACGACCTCAAACAGGTGCTGACCCGCCACCCGGGGACCTCGGACGTCCATGTGACTCTGGTCAGCGACCGTAAGCAGACACAGTTGCGTCTCACCGAGGCGCTGCGTGTCAACCCGTCGTCGGCATTGATGGGCGACCTGAAGGCCTTGCTCGGGCCCGGCTGCCTGACCTGAACCGGTGCGCGTCCTCGACTCCGATGCGGGCGAAATCGTCGTGACCACGACTATCAAGAAGTCGCGCTTCGTGGCGACGCTGGCGACGGTCGGATCGCCGGACGAGGCCGCATCGCTGGTCGACCGCGTTCCCTCCGACGGGGCGAATCACGTCTGCTGGGCGTACGTGATCGGGGCGGGGCCGCACCAGAAGAGCCGGTCCGCCGACGCGGGCGAACCCGCGGGCACGGCAGGCCCGCCGATACTCGCTGCCTTGACCGGGCGGCAGGTGGTGAACGCTGCGATCGTCGTCGTGCGCTACTTCGGCGGCGTCAAACTCGGTGCGGGCGGACTGATCCGCGCGTACGGCGGCAGCGCGACCGCGGTGCTCGACGCCGCGCATCTGCGCGACGCCACGCTCTCGAGCATCATCCGGTTGACCGTTCCCGTCGACGACTCGGGTCGAATCGCGACGGATCTGCACTCGATGGGTACCGTGCGGTCCACCGACTACGGGCCCGACGCCGTCGACTTCGTTGTCCAGGTCCCATTCGATGCCGAGGACCGGGTTCGCGACCACGTGCTGTCCGTGACGTCCGGGGCCGCGACGGTCCTCGAATCGACTACCGAGTTCTCGTGACCCGTGACACGAAGATTCGTAGACCCGAAATATTCAATGTGGATGAGTTACACTTTTGGGTATGACCACCCACATTCAGCGCGAGATCCGATCGGTCCCCGCCGTCGACGTCGCCGGTGCGCGGTGGCCGATGAACAAGTTGGCCGCAGTGTGCGCCGGGCTCGTCATGGTGACGTCGGTCCTCCTCTTCGGCGGATCCGCGATCGTTGCAGCGTGGACGGCAGCGGTCGCTGTGCTCGCCGTGTGGTGGGGTGGATACCTCTGGTACGGCCGACGGTGGGACCATGGACCGCGTGAGTACGCCGCCGCATATCGCAGACAAGAGCACTGACACTCCGGTTCCGGGTCTGAGTCGTGACAGTATTGCCGCAGCCGCCCAGCGGCTCGACGGCGTCGTCGTGCGCACCCCGTTGGAAGCGTGCCCGCGGCTGAGCGTCGACACCGGTGCACAGGTGTACATCAAGCGCGAGGACCTCCAAGGCGTCCGCTCGTACAAGATTCGCGGTGCCTACAACGTGATGGCACAACTGTCCGACGCCGAGCGGGCGGCAGGCGTCGTCGCGGCGAGTGCCGGCAACCACGCGCAGGGCGTCGCGTTCGCGTGCGCCACCATGGGCATCGAGGGTCGGATCTATGTCCCGACGACGACCCCGAAGCAGAAGCGCGATCGTATCGACTGGCACGGCAAAGGATTCGTGGAGCTGATCGCGGTCGGCGACACCTACGACGCGGCGGCCTCGGCCGCGCAAGCCGATGTCCTTCGCACCGGAGCCACCTGGATTCACGCGTTCGACGATCCGCGGACCGCGTCCGGGCAGGGCACCATCGGTGCCGAGCTCGTCGATCAGCTCGACGGCCTGCCGGATGTCGTGGTACTTCCGGTCGGCGGTGCCGGTTGCATGGCGGGCATCGTCACCTATCTGCGCGCGGTGGCGCCCGACGTCGCGATCGTCGGTGTCGAGCCCAGCGGCGCGGCATCGCTCGCCGCCGCGCTCGTGAGCGGCTCGCCGTACACGCTCGAGACGGTCGATCCGTTCGTCGACGGAGCGTCGGTCAAGCGGATCGGCGGACTCGGGCACGCGGTCATGGCAGCCGCGGGAGCCTGCGTCGTCGCACATCCTGACCTACCCGCGATTGCGCACCACCCCGCGGTGCCCGTCATCGACCGCTCCGACGTCGATCTCGCCCCAGGCAGCGTCACCATCATGCACGTCGACGAGGGAGCCATCTGTTCGACGATGCTCGAGCTTTACCAGAACGAGGGCATCATCGCCGAGCCTGCGGGTGCGCTCGCGACCACGGCACTCGCCGAACTGTCGTTGCCTGCGAACGCACGTGTCGTCACCTTGTTGTCCGGCGGTAACAACGATGTGTCCCGGTACGGCGAAGTGATCGAGCGTTCGCTGGTCCATCGTGGTCTCAAGCACTACTTCCTGGTGAACTTCCCGCAGGAGCCCGGCGCTTTGCGCCGATTCCTCGACGAAGTGCTCGGCCCGGACGACGACATCACGCTGTTCGAGTACGTGAAGCGCAACAATCGTGACACCGGTGAGGCGCTGGTCGGCGTCGAACTCGGTGATCCGAGTGGCCTGGCGGGGCTGCAGGACCGGATGTCGCGTTCCCGGTTGAACGTCGAGCGACTCGAGCCGGGGTCGCCCGCGTACCGCTATCTCACCTGACCCGCTGCCTCTCCCGATCCCTGCCTCACCTGATGTCGGCGGGTCCCGACACGCCTGTGTCCGCCCTAATGGCCCCTTAGGTCACGACTGAGACCTGCGTGACCTGCAGTGGGACATATGATGCATCGAACACTTGAAAAGTATCTGTGACTCGATGCACACGAAACTGTCGGCACTGTGTATGCTTCGATCCACGGATTCAAGAATCCGCGGATTTTAGGGAGCAACGGTTCTTAGGATTCTTAGGATTCTTAGGATCAGCGGACATCAGCGGGCACCCTCGCGAAACGCTGCCACGGCCGGTGGGAACACACTTCCCCGTCGGGCCGACGGCCTCAGGGTTGACGACGCGAAGGCAGGGGAGTGAGCACCGAAACGCTAGGGGCTAGAGCCGGACTCGGCGCGAGATGGTCGGGCAGCGGCGCGGGCAAGTGGTACCGCGAGCACATCACCAAGTCCTTTGAGACCTTCGGTCGCCAGTTGGCGATGTTCGTCGAGGTCTTCAGGGTCTTGATCGTCGACATCGTCAAACGACGCTTCCCATTCAAAGAATTCGTCCGCCAGTGCGCGTTCATGGCGTCGACGTCGGTCTTTCCGACTCTCCTCGTCGCGATCCCGATCGGTGTCATCGTCTCGATCCAGGTCTCGAACATCGCCGGACAGATCGGCGCCACCTCGTTCTCGGGCGCAGCGACCGGCCTCGGCGTCATCCGCCAGGGCGCACCGCTGGTCACCTCGCTGCTGCTGGCAGGCGCCGTCGGGTCGGCCATCGCCGCCGACCTCGGGTCCCGGACCATTCGCGACGAGATCGACGCGATGAGGGTCATGGGCGTCAACCCCATTCAGCGACTGATCTCGCCGCGCCTGCTCGCGACGATGGTCGTCGCGTTCTTGCTGTGCGGCTTCGTGTGCTTCGTCGGCTTCATCACCGGCTATGTCTTCAATGTGTACGCGCAGGGCGGCACCCCAGGCAGTTACACAGGGACGTTCGCGTCGTTCGCAAGTACCTCGGACTTGATATTCGCGCTCGTGAAGTCCGTGATATTCGGGGCCATCGTCGCCGTGGTCGCCTGTGACCGTGGGCTGAGCACCAGCGGTGGCCCGGCGGGCGTCGCGAACTCGGTGAACGCGGCAGTCGTCAACTCCGTCCTGTTGTTGTTCACCGTGAACGTGGTGCTCACCCAGGTGTTCGCCCTCGTCGTCCCAGCGAAGGTGGTGTGATGTGACAGCCTCGCGGTACACACCCCCCGCGCTCCGGCCACTGCAGTGGGGACGCAAAGCGATCGCAGGGCCGCGCGACGGACTCGTCGCGATGGGCCACCTGATCACCTTCCTCGTGCGCTCGATCGCTCTCGCGCCCATCACCTTCCGCCACTACAAGAAGGAAGTCTGGCGACTGCTGTCGGACGTCGCGTGGGGCAACGGCGCGATCGTCGTGGGCGGCGGCACCGTCGGCGTCATGGTGATTCTCGGTGTCATGGGCGGCGCGACCGTCGGCATCGAGGGGTACACTGCGCTGCATCTGCTGGGCATGGACCCGGTGACCGGTGGTCTGTCGGCGTTCGCGACGACCCGCGAGATCGCACCGCTACTTGCCGCGACGGCGTTCACCGCGCAGTCGGGCTGCCGTTTCACCGCGCAGTTGGGCTCGATGCGCATCAGCGAGGAGATCGACGCGCTCGAGTCGATCGCGATCCGCCCGTTGCCGTACCTGGTTACCACCCGCATGGCGGCGGCAGTGCTCTCGATCATCCCGCTGTACGCGATCTCGCTGGCCGCGAACTACATCGCCTGCCAGGTGATGTTCCAGGTGCAGAGCGGGCAGGGCTCGGGGACCTACGAGCACTACTTCGACTCGTTCATCATGTCGCGCGATGTGGTGTTCTCGTTCATCAAGGTGATCGTGTTCGTCCTGCTGACGACGTTCATCCAGTGCTACTACGGCTATTTCGCGTCGGGTGGCCCGGAGGGCGTCGGGATCGCCGCAGGTCATGCGATCCGGTTGTCGATCATCACCATCGTCTTCGCAAATCTGATCTTGACGCTCGTGTTCTGGGGTATGACCGCCGGAATCAGGATATCGGGGTAGCCGGCTAATGAAAATCGATACAGGTGGACGTGACCCGTCGGTGGCGACGTACCTCGTGCGCGGAGTGATCTTCGCCGTGGTCGGCCTCGTCGTGCTCGGCGTCCTGTGGGCGCGGTACGAAGGCAAGTTCGACAAGACCACCGACGTTTCAGCGTCGTTGACCGATGTCGGCGACGGGCTCATCAGCGGTGCCGACGTGCGCTACAACGGGATGATCGTCGGCGAGGTGGACTCGGTGTCGGTCGTCGGCTCGTCGTCCGACCAGCGACGCGAAGTCCAGATGCTGCTCGAGCCGAAACAGGCCGAGGGGATTCCGGCGAATACGACGGCGCGGACCGTGCCGTCCAACCTGTTCGGGGTCAACTCGGTCGAGCTGATCCGACCCGAACACCCGTCCGATGACCGACTATCCGCCGGTGACGTGGTCAAGGCCGACACCTCGGAACCGACGATCCGGCTGCAGGACGCACAGAACGATCTGCGGACACTCCTACGCAGTGTCCCGCCGGAAGACCTCGGGATGGTGCTCGGCACCATCGCCGACGCTCTCGACGGTGGCGGCGCCACGTTCTCGACGTTCGTCGGAGTCCTCGACAACTACTGGAAGACGATCAACGCGCAGTTCCCACCCGGCGCGCCGTCCGGCTTCGACGCCTTCACCTCGTCGGTCAAAGGCCTCGCCGCGTCGACCCCGGATCTGCTCGACACGCTCGGTAAGTCGGTGAAGCCGGCGTTGACCCTCACCGAGAAGCAGGACGATCTCACGGCATTGCTCTCCAACAGTCAGGATCTCCTGGACACGACGCAGGCGTTGTTCGCCAAGAACGGAGACGCGGGCAAGCGGGTCGTCCGTGACCTCAACACCACGTTGGGCGCCACGATGCTCGACCCGGACGCGATGCCGCAGGCGCTCAACGAACTCTACGTCCTCGCCGGGCGGGTGCTTGGCGTTTTCACCGGGACCAACGGACACGTTCAGTTGAATCTGGGTGTCAACTTCGGCGCCTACCGGATGTACTCCAAGCAGAACTGTCCGGTGTATGACGGCGGACCGTACGGTCAGCTGCGTGGACCGGGCTGTGTCGGCCCTGGCACGGGTACCGGTCCGACGATGTCCGGTCCGCTGTCGGTGTATCCCGAGGGCGGGATGCAGCCGGACCGCAATCGGAAACGAGCCAGCGGTGTCTCGACCTCACGTGATTCGAAGACATTGGGGACCGCGCTCGGTCGCAAGCCGACGTCCGCGGAGACGTTGATGGTCGGTCCGCTGGTGTCAGTCGCACCCGAGAAGAAGGGACAGCGATGAGTAAGAGCACCGACAGTGTTCGAAAGCCATTGATCGGCTTCGGCGTATTCGCGGTGGTCGCGCTCCTCTTGACCTACCTGATCTGGTCGACCCTGGAACGGACCGTGCAGGGCGAGGTGACCGACTTCGCCACCGAGTTCAGCGACGCGTCGGGACTCGCGTCGGGCGACGACGTCCGCATGGCGGGCGTACGCGTAGGACGAGTGCAAGACATCGAACTCGACGGCGGGCGAGCGCGAGTCACCTTCGAAGTGCAGGACGGCCAACACGTCTACGACAACACCCGGGCAGCGATCCGCTACCAGAACCTGATCGGTCAGCGGTACCTCGCGTTGAATCTGGACGGCGACACACCCGGACCCGAACTGAGTAAGGGATCGACGCTCCACCTGCCGGGAGAGGACTCCTTCGACGTCACCAAGCTGCTCGCCGGCTTCCAACCGGTGTTCGACACGTTGACTCCCGAGCAGGTGAACTCGTTGTCAGAGAGCCTGATCCAGACATTCCAGGGCAACGAGGTGTCGCTTTCGCGCACTCTGGCCCAAATCGGTCAGGTCGCGAGCGACATGGCCGACCGCGACCAAGTCCTTGGCACCATCATCACCAACCTCTCCGTGGTGATGCGTGAACTCGCGTCTCAGGGCAAGCAGGTGCAGACGCTGATCGACAGTGCGTCGAAGCTCGTCGAGAACCTCAACGGCAACTCCGCAGCGTTCGGCAAGTCGATCGACCAGATCGGTACGACCGCAGACGGTTTCGCCGATGTCCTGGCCCAGAACCGCGGTTCGCTCCGCGATGCCGGAACCGCAGCCCGCGAAGCCACGACCAAACTGATCGGCCAGGGCGGGAAGCTCGATGCCATGGCCGAGGTGCTGCCGGAATTCCTCGGCCACTTCCCAAACGTCATGATGCAAGGCACCTACTTGAACATCTACGCATGTGAACTCGACATCGCGATCGGCGACGTTCTCCTTCCGCCGGGACTGATCACGCAGATCGGTGGAACCCAGCACTCGGTGGTGTGCCGATGAACAAGCGTCTTCGATCATCCTTCAACGGTCGTCGTGGCCTGTGGTATGGCATCATCGGCGCCATCGGCATCGTCGTCGTACTCGTCGCCGTGGTCAGCATCAGCTCCGCGAACCTCGGCAAGAAGACCTACACCGGCGACTTCATCCAAGCGGGCGGCCTCCGAACGGGCGACAAGGTGCGGGTCGCGGGCGTCGACGTCGGTGAGGTCAGCGCCACCGAGTTGGCGGGCGACCACGTCAAGGTCACGATGAAGGTCGACAACGACGTCACCGTCAACGAGGACGGCTCCGCCGAGATCAAGATGTCGACCCTCCTCGGCCAGCGCTACGTCGACGTCGTCCTCGGCGAATCCGACAAAGAATTGGATGGCGACCGGATCACCGAGACGCGGGTTCCGTACGACCTGCAGAAGACCCTTGAGAAGGGCACCCCGGTTCTCGCGGGCATCAAAGCCGACGACCTCGCCAATAGCATCCGCACGTTGAACAGCCAACTGAAAGGTGCGCCGGCGATCGCCGAGCCGACTCTCGACGCGTTGACCCGCATGTCGGACGTCATCAACAACCGGACCGACCAGATCGGCCAGCTCATGACCGACACGAAGGCCGTCACCGAACAAGTGCAGGACAGCCAGTTCCAGCTGTCGATCATCGTCGGACAGGGTGCCCAGTTGGCTACCAAGATCCAGACGAGAGAGCGCTTGGTCACCCGGATGCTCGACGGGATCGCCGAACTCACCGAACAGGCGCGAGCGGTGGCTGCAGAGAACAGCAACCAGTTCGCACCGGTCATGGCGAACCTCGACACGATCTCGTCGGGTCTTGAGAAGAATCGTGACAACCTGCGGAAGATGCTCGAAGTCCTGCCGGTGACCGCCCGCCTGACCAACAACTTGGTCGGCGACGGCCCGTATGCCAACGGCTATCTGCCCTGGGGCATCTTCCCCGACAACTGGCTGTGCCTGGCGAAGGTGGTTGACGGATGCTGACCACGAACAGAAGCGGGATGCGACGCGCGCTCGCAGCGGTCGCGGTCACCGCGGCGACGATGCTCACGATCACCGGCTGCTCGCTGATCCCCGCGAGCTGGTCGGCGGCGTTGGGACAGTCCACGACGGTGACCGCGTACTTCGACGACGTGTCAGGCCTGTACGAGGGCAACGATGTCGCCGTCCTCGGGATGCCGATCGGGCGGATCCTGTCGGTCGACCCGCAGGGCACCCGGGTCAAGGTCGAGATGACGGTCGACGACGACGTCGCGATTCCCGAAGACGTGACGGCGGCGATCGTCAACACCTCGATCGTGACGACCCGTCACGTCGAGCTGACGCCCGCGTACACCGGCGGACCGAAGCTCGGCGACGACGGCGTCATCAAGCACACGAAGGCCCCGGTCGAGATCGGAACCCTGTTCGACTCCATCGATCGCCTGGTCGTGAACCTGTCGGGTGACAAGCCGGGCGAAGGCCCCATAGCCGACCTCGTCGACATCACCTCCGGTGTGGCGGACGGCAACGGCGAGCGTCTGCGCGACGCACTCGAGGCGTTGGCGAAGGCAGGAAAGACCGGAGCGGACAACGGCGACGCGATCGTCGACATCATCAAGTCGTTGAGCACGTTGACGACGACGCTCACCGACAATTATCCGAAGATGATGCAGTTCTCGTCCTCGATGACGCAGGTCTCGCAGATGCTCGGCGACCAGTCGGCGGGCTTGGTCTCCACATTGGGCGACTTGAACCGCACGTTGCAGAACACATCGGAGTTCTTGGCGAACAACGCGGGCACCATTAGCTCGTCGACCGGACGGTTGAGCGCGGTCATCGGGAACCTGTCGGACTATTCACGGCAGGTCGTCGAAGCAGTCGATATCGCTCCGCTGCTATTCCAGAACCTGTCGAACTCGATCTCGGCAGAGCAGGGCGCATGGCGTGCCTCGGTGCTGCTCGACAAGTCGTTGCTCGACAACGAACTCACCACGACAGTGTGCGAGGCGATCAGAGTGGACAAGAAGGGATGCCGAAACGGGCAGCTGAAGGATTTCGGCCCCGACATGGGTGTCTATTCCGGACTGTTGGGGCTGTTGACGAAATGACACGTAAGAGGAAGTTCGCAGCAGCAGCCGTCGCGCTTGTGACGACGATCAGCCTCGCCGCGTGCGGCGCGGTCCCCGGCGTCACCGTCGAGCAGATCCCGTTGCCCGCGCCAGGCGGCATCGGCGACGCGATCACCGTCCACGCGTCGTTCGACAACGCGCTCAACCTGCCTTCCCAGGCCAAAGTGCGGTTGGGAGGCACCGACGTAGGCGAGGTCGACGACATCGTCGCCGAGAACTATCGCGCCAACGTCACCATGTCGGTGTCCAAGAGCGTGACTCTCCCGGTGGGTACCGGGGCCGAACTCCGTCAGGCGACGCCCCTGGGCGACGTGTTCGTGGCGCTCGTGCCGCCGCCGAACCCGTCGAAGGGGACGATCGGCGACGGCGGCAGGCTGACCGGTCCGACATCGGCTGCGGCGACCGTCGAAGACCTGCTCGTCAGTGCCACCGGACTCGTCGACGGCGGGTCGGTGAGCGCCTTGCAGCGGATCTTCACCGAACTGTCAACGGCGGTCGGCGGCAACGCACCGGAGTTGCACGGCGCCATCGAAGGATTCACGACCGCGATCGACAAGTTCAACAGGAACTCGGGACAGGTCGATGAGGCGATGGTCGCCACGTCCCGTCTGACGCAGGCACTCGCGGACGGCAGGGCCCAGATCTCGGCGTCGATCAATAAGCTGCCCGCCGCCATCGACGCGGTCGACGGCCAGGTCGGATCGATCCTGACGACGCTCGACAAATCGAATAAGGTGACCTCCGCCACCAACGACTTCCTGAAGTCAGAGAAGCAGAACTTCAGTGACCTGCTGGTCAACTTGAACACCACGTTGGACGCGCTGGATGAGTCGGCGCCGATATTCGGACCGCTCTCGGACCGGTTGACGAAGCTGAATCCGAAATGGGTCAAGTCGACCCAGGGTTCGGCCGCCGCTGTGGCCGCCAAGATCTACTGGCTCTCGCCGGGCGTCGGATTCGATTCGGCCTCACGCCTGCCGGAGGCCGCCGACATCACGAAGGGCGACCACGCACTCCAGGTGACTCTGCAGCGTCTGCTCGCGACCCTCGGCGTGAAGGGCGGCGGCGTGAACGGCGGTGGGCAGCGATGAAGAAGTGGCTCATCAAGCACAAAGTCATCATCGGCAACCTCGGTCTCGTCGTCGTGATGCTCCTCGGTCTGTCGTACCTCGCGTTCGGATCGCTGAGCTGGCGCCCCTGGCAGGGCACCTACGACGTGACCGTGAAGTTTCCCGAGTCCGGCGGTCTGCAGGGCACCAGCAAGGTGATGCTCCGTGGCTCGCAGATAGGGGAGGTCCGCGACATCCAAGTGACGCCGTCGAGCGTCCAGGTCGAGCTGCGGTTGAACGACGACGTGAAGATCAATAAAGAGGCGAAGGTGTCGGCACTGGGTCTGTCGGCGGCAGGTGAGCAGTATGTGAACTTCACCCCCGCCACCAATGCGGGCCCGTACCTGGAAGACGGCGACACCATCGAGATGGGCGACCAGACGCACGTGACCGTCGCGTTCTCATCGATGCTGCAGTCCACCTTGGATGTGATCGGCCAGATCGATGCGCCGAAACTCACGTCGACCTTGCAGGAACTCGAGATCGCGCTCAACGACAAGGGCCCGAACCAACTCAAGTCGATCTTCCACTCCGGCGGAGTCATTTTCGCAGACCTGGCTCGGGTGCTTCCGCAGACGACGAAGCTCATTGAGAACCTCGGCACCGTCTTCAAGACCACAGCCAACGTCCAACCGGACTTCCAGCGACTCGCCACGGGCACGAACGAGTTGATGACGGCCGTCGCGAATGCGGACGGGGAGATCCGGAAGCTGCTCGGCAACGGTCCAGCACAGTTCACGTCGCTCGCTGGTTCGTTGTCCACGATCACCGACCCGGTCACCGACATCGTGAAACAGTTCTTGGACATCGGCAGGCAGGGAGCGCTGCGCGCGCCGACGCTGGCGAATCTGTTCCCGACGATCCGTGACGGCAGCATTCAGGCGCAGAAGATGTTCCACGACGGGGCCTGGTGGGCGTTGGCGTCGTTGTACCCGCGCCCTGCCTGCAACTACTCGCTGGCTCCGGTACGACCGACCAAGATTCTGGAACTGGCCGTTCCGACCAATCTGTACTGCGAGACCAAGGATCCGACGCTGCAGACTCGCGGCTCCGCGAACGCTCCCCGGCCCGAGGGCGACGACACGGGGCGGCCGCCGCCGAACTACGATCCGAATGCACGCACGGTTCCGCTGGACAAGTGAAGGATGTATGAGCTCCGAGGATTCTGAGATCGAGAACACCGCAGGCGACGAAGGGCGCGAGACCGAGAAGGAGACGGTCGACGTCGGTGACACCGCAGACGACACCGCAGACCGAGCGGGGGCCGCGACCAGCGGAGTCGCCGCCAAGGCCAAAGCGCGGGCGCAGGCTCGTGCCGACGAGCAGGAGTCGGCGCAGGGAAAACAGTTCACGGTGTCCGCGCGCGCCCTAACCCGCGCCGCGGCGGCAGTCGTCGTGATCGCAGTCCTCGTCGTACTCGGCTTCTGCGGGTGGAAGTGGTATGACACCCAGCAGGAGTTGAACGCGTTCGACGACAGCAAGGCTGCCGCCTCCGAATACGTCACCCAGTACTTCGGAGTCCTGTTGAAAGACGGTGCGTCGGCCGATCAGCTTAAGGCGAAGGTCGGCCCGCTGTCGACGGGCGCACAGAAGAAGCAGATCGAGACGTCGGCGTCCGAGACGGTGAAATGGCGTGACACCCAGAAACTCGCGAACGTGACGACCAAGATCAATTCGTCGATGGTCGAGTCGTTCTCGACCGATCACGCCGTGACAGTGGTGAGCTTCGAGTTCACCGGGACGTCGGCGACGGCCCCCGGCGGCGGCCACGCCGTCACCCTCATCCAGTTGACTCTAGACAAGGTCGATGGCGACTGGCTCGTCTCCAATGTGCAGGCAGTTCCGGGGATGGCCGGCGAGTCGGCGTCGACCGGTGACCCGAATGCGCAGACCGGGCCGGTGCCCGCGATACCGACGCAACCGGCGGGTTGAGCCTGCGCGGGCTAGAGGAGTTCTAGGACCACGGCGGGCCGGTCCTCGAGCACGACGTCGGCGGTGACGCTGCCGTAATGGTCGGCGCCGGTGACGGCGTCGCGCCACACCCCGGGCGGCAACGGGATCACCGCGTGTTCGCGAGTCGGGCCGGGCCGGAACGTGTGAGCCAGACGGACGGCTGCCACGAGCACGTGCGGCTGTCCGTCGGCGTCGCCCCGCGTGAACGCCACGACGTGGATGCCACTCGTGCCCCGGCAGACGACGGCTTCGTACACGCCGCCAGGACCGAAGCACTCCGGGTGGCGCCGACGTACGGCGAGCGTCGTCGCGACCATCGCGGCCTTCGGATGATCGAGAGATTGCCCGTAGTCGACGGGCCTGCGGTTGTCCGGGTCGGTGAGCGAATCGTCCCACCACTGGGTTCCCTGATAGATGTCCCCCACCCCCGGAGTCGCCAACGACAGTACTTTGCGCGAGATGGACTCGTCACGGGCCGGTGCGGCGATGATCTCGACGAAGTCGCAGATGAGCTCGGCAGGCGTCCCGACCAGCAACTGGTCTATCCACTCGAGTACCGCAGTCTCGGCGGCGTCGTCCACCGTCGTCCACGACGAGATGAGCTGTGCCTCGCGCATCGACTTCCGGGCATAGGCGTGGAAGCGTTCCCGGATGGCCAGGCCCGGGACTCCCGCGTCGGGCCAGACGCCGATCAGGTTCTGTAGCAGGAAGTACGCGGTCTGGGCGTGTGGAGGAGGCACAATGCCCCAGAGCGTCAGAACCAGTACGGTCCACCGTTGCGGGATCTGCGCGATCACCGCGATCCGCGCCCGCACGTCCTCGCTCCGTTTGGTGTCGTGGGTCGATAACGCGGACAGCGACCGAGGCCAGTTGCGGGCGCGGGCGGCCAGAGCGCCGTGGAACTCGTCCCGATCGACGGACGGGATCAACGGGGTGCAGCCGAGTTCGTTCGCAGACACCAGACGGCCCGTCCGGTGGTAGCCGATGTCCTCGATCTCCTTCGCCGACACCGCGTACACCGCTTCGCCGTGTCGGGCGACGGCCTCCGGTGCGGTGTCCGGGTCGGTGAAGGCGCGCGCCAGTACGTCGAGGCCGTCGCCCATGGAGGGGGTCTCCCGGCGGATTCGCGCGATCCTGGCGACGACCGCGGGCGCGAGCGACGGGTAGCCGGGGCGAGCGACGGGTGCACGCGAGACGACCGTCGCGACAGCTGCCTGCACCCGGTGGACGGGGACGTCGGGCGCCGATCTCGCGAACAGTGCGGTAGTACGCCGGACTCGGTCTGAGAACAGATCGATGAGCGTCACATGGCGCAGCTGCGACGCCCGCGTATTCAGTTCGTCGCCGTCGCCCGACATGCCGGTGACCCGTTGGTAGACCTCCGACAGCTCGATCGCGCCGGAGGGTGCGGTGAACGCGCCCTCGATCAGGCGGAGCTGGTCATAACCGGTCGTGCCGTCGACGGGCAGTTCCGGATCCAGCCGCTCCCCGACGCTCAGCCCCTTCTCCACGTACAGGAGTCGGTCGCCGATGTCCTCACGAAGTCTGCGGCAGTAGCCGATCGGATCGATGAGCCCGTCGAGGTGGTCGACGCGGACACCGTCGAAGAGGTCGTCGGACGCCAGCTCACGCAGCCATTCATGAGTGGCGTCGTAGACCCGCGGGATCTCTTGGCGAAGGGCCGCCAACTCGTTGACGGCGAGGAAACGCCGATATCCGATCTGACGGCTGTCGAACGGGACCAACCGATAGCGCTGACGATCGAGGACCTCGCGCGCGGAACGGCCCGACGAGACGGTGCCGTCGGAGGTCGGCAGGTATCGCTCGCCGAACCACAGCTCCCCGTCGATGAGGCGCAACTGCGACAGGTCGCCGTCGGCGGGCAGCCACGGCAGGCACAGCGCACCGTCGCCGAAGTCGAGATCGAGGTCGAAGTACTCGGCGTACCGGGACTCGGCACCGTTGCGCAGGACGTCGGCCCACCAGTGGTTGTGGCGGGCGTCGAAGACACCGATGTGGTTGGGGACGATGTCCAACACGATCCCGATCCCGAGGGCCTGTGCGTGCGCGTGGAGCAATCGGTAACCGTCGATGCCACCGAGTTTGGGCGAGATGCGGGCGGGCGGGCACCAGTCGTAGCCGTGCGTTGAACCGGGCATGGCAGCCAAGATCGGCGACAGGTAGAGGTGACTGATACCGAGGTCGACGAGATGATCGAGAATGCCGGCGACCTCTGCGAACGCGAAGTCGGGCGTCAGCTGCACCCGATAGGTCGCGACTGGGTCGGCTGGGGCCGTGGTCATCGCGCTCCGATCGTGTGCGGTGGGTGCCCGATCAGCGGAACGGACCGAACGACGGCCCGGTCCACGGCAATGCCGCCTCCAATTCGCGAGACAGCGCGCTGCTCAAGCTGCGGACGTACGTTGCTCCGAGGTGGTGGTCGTCCTTGTAGACGATGATGTTACCGACGATCGCCGGACAGAACGTGTCGTCGCAGACATAGTCGGACAGATCCAGCGGAGACAGGAGCCGATTGCGCAGTGCGTAGTCGGTGATCGGATCGACGGGGTCCAGCGCCGCCGCTCGCTCCGAGCCGCACGTCTGCGCGTCGCCGCCGTTGGCGAGGCAGCCTGGCGTGTTGATCGGATGCCCGGCGTCGTCGTGCGGCCACGGTGTGTCGCGGATCGCGATCACTGGCAGTCCGGCTGCCGTCAGTGCGTCGAACACGCCGAGGTAGCCGGGTGGCACGTGATCGGCCGCCCCGTCGGGGCTCGGTCGAGTCGAGTTGGTGAAAACGGCGTCGGGTCGGACGCGTTCGAGTTCATCGAGCACCTTCCGCACCCAGGTCGCGCACTCCGGATAGGGCGCTCCGTCGAGGCGCGTCGGACTCTCCTCCAGCGTGAGGGGGCATCCCATTTTCAGGTAGGTGGTGACCCTGAAGCCGTTTCGCTTGCCGATGATGTCGAGCGCGGGGACCCACATCTCGGCGTGCGAACCGCCCGCGACGGCGATCGTGCGCTCGGCGTTCGGGTCGCCGTACACGCCGACATGGAAGTCGAGGTCTGCGAAGTCGGCCATCACACCGTCGGCCGTCGTCGGGGCCAGGTCGAACTCTGCCGCCAGCGGAGTGGGCTGCGGGTCGAGCGCGGGCACCGGGATCTCGTCTATCTGAGCGCGGGCGCCGGGATACAGGCGGGGATCGAGGTCGGCGGTGTCGACCGCGATGGCCGCCATATGGTGCTCCCAAAGTTTGGCCCCGGTGCCGACGACGGCGGCGCCGAGTACCAGGAACGTCGAGAGGATCGCGGCGTAACGGATCCGCGGGCGACCCGGCCAGTGGCGGTCGGCGAGGGGCGAGCGTCCACCTCCTCGTAACGGGTCCTCGATGAAGCGCTTGACCAGCCACGCGAGAGTGAGCGAGACTGCGAGGATGCACGTCCCTTCGACGAACGTCGCGTGGTCGGAGTCCGCGTGCGCGAGATAGAAGATGAGCAGTGGCCAGTGGATCAGGTAGAGGGCATAGGCGAGATTGCCCAGCCAGACGCCCTGGCGGGAGGCCAGGAGCCGGTTGGCGGCCGGACGAGGCCCGGCCTCGGAACCCGCCCAGATGACGAGCAAGGTCGCGCCGACCGGCACCCAGGCCAACGGCCCCGGGTATTCGGCGACGCCGTCGATCCACCAGCCGCACGACGCGATGAGCGCGAGCGCTCCAACCGTGACCAGCGTTCGCAGCCACGACGGCACGCGGGCTCGGGGCATCCAGACGGCGAGTAGACCGCCGACGAGCGGCTCCCACAGTCGAGCCAGCGTGTCGTAGTAGTTGTACGGCTGGTTGACGCCTTGCTGCGCCGTCGCGTAGCAGAACGACGCGGCGGCGACGACCGCGACGATGACGCCGATGACTGTGCGGATCACCGTTGCCCGAGTGAACGCCGGAAGCACGGTACCGAGGAGTTTGAGGACTGCCGCGAGGACGAGCGCGCACATCATGGTCGCGACGAAGAACTGCCCTTGCATCGACATCGACCACAGGTGCTGCAGCGGACTGTTGGCCGAACTCGCCGCCAGATAGTCCTGCGAGTTCCACGCGAGATTGTAGTTCTGGAAGTATAAGGCGCTGGCGACGATCTCGCGGCCGATGTTGACCCACCGCGTTTGCGGAAGAAAGATCAACGCTCCGATCGCGACACCGATCAGCGCGGTGACCAGTGCGGGAAGCAGTCTGCGTAGCAGGCGGGACAGGCGCGGCCACGGGTTGAGCGTGTCGCGGAAGGTCGCGACCGGATCGGCGGAGGCGATCGAGTGCCGCAGCAGTGAGCCGACGAAGAAGTATCCGGACAGGGTGAGGAAGACGTCGACGCCACCGGAGACCTTGCCGAACCAGACGTGGAAGCAGGCGACCAGGGCGATGGCGACTCCACGCAGACCGTCCAGATCGGTGCGGTACGCGGGACGAACGTCGGGCGCGGGGTCGGTGGCGGTCACGATATCGGTCGTTTCGGTCAGTGGACGTGAGAGTCCTTGTTCATGAACGACTCATGAATGTACTCAACCGCGCCTAAAGACCTCTAATCGGTCGAGACAGCAGTCTGTGCGCGCGCGCCCGCGACGATGACGTCGAGACCGCGTGCGAACTCGCTGTCGAAATCACGCCCGGACGGTCCGGTGACCCCGAGCCGCTCCATCTGGGTGCGGGTCTGCTCCTCGATAGTGAGCCCGATCGTCAGCTGGCACACCGCGGTCGCCACCCCGTCAGCCGTCTGCGCGTCGAGTCCGCCGTCGCGGGCGACGGTCACGATCGTCTCCAGGGTCGAGCGAGTGGACAGTCCGGATGCCCACGCCGACGACACGATCTCGGCGCTGTCGGGAACGTCGAGCAGGGCGGCTCGCATCGCTACCGCGGCGCTCCGGATCCGTTCGGGCGCAGAGCCTTTCCTCGAGGGCTCGACGCCTGCGAGGATGTCGTCGGCGAGCGCCGCGAGCATCGTCTGCTTGTTCGGGAAGTGCCAGTAGAGCGCGTTCGGTCGGACTCCGAGGTCGGTGGCCAGTCGGCGCATGGTCAGGTCGGCGAGGCTGTGCTCGGCCAAGATGGCGCGTGCGGCGGCGAGGACGTCGGCCCGGGAGTTGCTCACTCGGCCAGGGTAGCGCGCGAATCGACGCTCCTGTACGACGTACAGGTGTTCCTGTACGGTGTTCAGGACCGCAGCGGTGTGCTGTGACGAGAATTGTGTGAGGAGCGCCGAGTGGATCAGGTCGCCATCGAGCAGATCGACGCCGATCACGTGTGGCACCCGTACGGCGGCTTCCCCGCTTCGACGTCGCCACGGGTGGTCGAATCGGCGTCCGGAGTGCGTTTGACGTTCGCCGACGGGTCGACCGCCGTCGACGGCATGAGTTCGTGGTGGGCGGCGATCCACGGGTACCGGCACCCGGTTCTCGACGCCGCGGCGACGGCCCAGTTGCAGAAGATGTCGCACGTCATGTTCGGCGGCCTCACTCACGAACCGGCCGCACGGCTGGCCGCGACTCTCGTGAACCTGACTCCCACACCGCTCACCAAGGTCTTCTTCGCCGACTCCGGATCGGTCTCGGTCGAGGTGGCCATCAAGATGGCCGTCCAATATCAACGAAGTCGGGGGCACGCCGAACGGAACCGGGTCCTGACCTGGCGCGGTGGCTACCACGGCGACACATTTGCGCCGATGAGCGTGTGCGACCCGGAGGGCGGCATGCACGCCATGTGGCGCGGCGTGATCGCCGAGCAGGTGTTCGTGCCCGCACCGCCGGTCGATTACGACGAGGACTACATCGCGCTCGTCGACGACGCATTGGCCGGGCAGGGCGACCGGATCGCCGCGGTCATCATCGAACCCGTGGTGCAGGGTGCAGGCGGCATGCGGTTCCACGATCCGCGACTGGTCCGTGCACTGCGAGGCCTGTGCGACGCACACGACGTGCTGTTGATCTGCGATGAGATCGCGACCGGATTCGGGCGGACCGGTGAACTCTTCGCGGTCGACCACGCCGGGATCGCACCCGACATCCTGTGTGTCGGCAAGGCATTGACCGGCGGTTACCTGACCCTGGCCGCGACACTGACGACCGGCGAGATCGCCGAGGTCATCAGCCGCGGAGAGGCGGGCGGTCTTGCGCACGGGCCGACGTTCATGGCCAACCCGCTCGCGTGTGCGGTCGCGTCCGCGTCGCTCGAGGTGCTGGCGGCATCGGACTGGCGCACCCGGATCCCGCAGATCGAGAACGGGTTGCGCACCGGGCTGGCGCCACTCGCGGACCTAGCCGGAGTCGCCGACGTCCGGGTTCTGGGGGCGATCGGCGTCGTCGAACTGGACCGCCACGTGGACATGCGGGCGGCGACTGACGCGGTTCTCGACGCGGGCCTCTGGCTGCGCCCGTTCCGCAACCTGATCTACACGATGCCGCCGTTCGTCATCGACGACGCCGACCTGGCGACGATCACCGGGGGGCTCGGCGCGGGTGTCCGAGCGAGTCTGGCGGCCGCCGCATGACCGCCGCGTGGCTCGCCGCTGTCGCAGACCGGACGCGCGTCGCGGGCCTGCATCGCGCGCCGGTTGCGCGGCAACCGGGGGTGAGCGAGATCGACTTGGCGTCCAACGACTACCTGGGACTGTCCCGCCATCCCGCGGTGATCGCGGGAGCACACGCGGGGCTGGACACGTGGGGGACGGGCGCGACGTCGTCGCGACTGGTCGTCGGGACGACACAGGCGCATCTTGACTTCGAGGACGACTTCGCGAGCTTCCTGGGAACCGAGTCGTCGCTGTTGTTCTCGTCCGGGTACCTGGCCAACGTCGGGGCGATCACCGCGCTGGCCGGGCGCGGCGACCTGATCGTCAGCGATGCCGGTGCGCACGCGTCCCTGATCGACGGCTGTCGGCTCTCGCGCGCCCGAGTGGTGGTCGTCGACCGCGGCGATCACGATGCGGTCCGGCGTGCCTTAGCGCAACGTGTGGAGGATCGCGCCCTCGTCGTGACCGACTCCGTGTACAGCATCGACGGGCGACTCGCCCCGCTCGGCGAGTTGTACGCGGCTGCCCGGGAGACGGGCGCGACGCTCCTCGTCGACGAGGCGCATGCGATCGGCGTCCGCGGGCCAGGAGGTCGCGGTCTCGTGGCCGAGTGTGGACTGGCGGGCGTCGACGATCTGGTCGTCACCGCAGTCTGCTCCAAATCGCTTGCCGCTCAAGGGGGAGTGGTCGCCGGGTCACGGTTGTTGCGCGATCATCTGATCGATCACGCGCGGACATTCATCTTCGACACCGGTCTCAACCCGGCCGCGGTCGGCGCAGCGCACGCCGCACTCCGGGTCCTGGTCGCCGATCCGGGCCTGCCGCTCGCGTTGCGCCGCAACGCCGATCTCATCGCGAGCGCACTCGGAGCGCCTGCCCCTGACTCGGCTGTCGTCTCGCTCGTCGTCGGCGATCCCGCCGCCGCTGTCACCGCTGCAGGCATCTGTCGAGATCGAGGGGTTCTCGTCGGATGTTTCCGTCCGCCGTCGGTGCCCGAGGGTACATCGCGGCTTCGTCTCACGGTGCGCGCGGACGTCGACGACGCCACTCTCGGCACGGTGGCCGACGTGGTACGTGACGCGTTGGCCTCAGTCGCGCCTCGGCGGGGCCTCGCGCACCGCTCGAGTGCCATGGAGGCCGTCCGATGACCGCGCGCATCCTAGTCGTCACAGGCACCGGAACCGACGTGGGTAAGACGATCGCCGTGGCGACGATCGCCGCCGCGGCCCACTCCGACGGACTGCGCGTCGGCGTGGTCAAGCCCGCGCAGACCGGTGTCGCGCCGGGCGAGGCCGGTGACCTCGCAGCCGTTCAGGCTCTGGTCGGCACCCTGCCGACGCGCGAAGGCGCCCGCTACCCGGATCCGCTCGCGCCCGAGAGTGCCGCACATCGGGCGGGGCTGGGGTTTCTGACTCTTGACGGCGTGTGCGGCGCGGTCGGTGACCTATCTGCCGACTGCGATCTGGTGATCGTCGAAGGCGCAGGCGGCGTCCTGGTGCGACTCGCGCCGGATCTGACGATCGTCGACGTCGCCCGAACTCTGCATGCGCCTGCTGTCGTGGTCACCGCCCCCGGTCTCGGGACGCTGAACCACACCGAACTAACCGTTCGCGAACTCGCCCGCGCGGGCGTCACCGTCACCGGCCTCGTCGTCGGATCCTGGCCAACCGAGCCCGACCTCGCGATGGAGTGCAACCGCGAGGATCTGGAGCGGTTGACCGGCGTGCCGATCGTCGGGGTCGTTCCCGCGGGAGCAGGGGCCCTCACGCCCACCGAGTTTCAGATCTCTGCACCCTCGTGGGTGCGGCCCAGTCTCATCGTCAGCCCGACCCATCATGATCGACAGGAGTGCATCCAGTGACCACCACCGAACAACCGCAGAGCGCTGCAACCGCCACCGACGACATTCTCGCCACCGCCCGCGAGCAGGTTCTCGAACGCGGTGTCGGCCTCGGCCAGGATCAGGTGCTGCAGGTCCTGCAGCTTTCCGACGACCGGCTCACCGAAGTCCTCGCGCTGGCCCACGACGTGCGTATGCGTTGGTGCGGTCCCGAGGTCGAAGTCGAGGGCATCATCTCCCTCAAGACCGGCGGCTGTCCGGAGGACTGCCACTTCTGCAGCCAGTCGGGACTGTTCGCGTCCCCGGTCCGCAGCGCATGGATCGACATCCCGTCGCTCGTCGAAGCGGCGAAGCAGACGGCGAAGACCGGGGCGACCGAGTTCTGCATTGTCGCAGCGGTCCGCGGCCCGGACAAGCGTCTGCTCTCTCAGGTCGCGGCGGGGATCGAGGCAATCCGGAACGAGGTCGACATCCAGATCGCGTGCAGTCTCGGCATGCTGACGCAGGAGCAGGTGGACGAGCTCGCGGGGATGGGCGTGCACCGGTACAACCACAACCTGGAGACGGCGCGCAGCCACTTCCCGAACGTCGTCACCACGCACACCTGGGAAGAGCGGTGGGGGACGCTTCGAATGGTCCGTGACGCAGGCATGGAGGTGTGCTGCGGCGGCATCCTCGGGATGGGCGAGTCGCTCGAGCAGCGAGCCGAGTTCGCCGCTGACCTCGCCTCCCTCGAACCCGACGAGGTCCCGCTGAACTTCCTCAACCCGCGCCCGGGAACGCCGTTCGGCGATCTGGACGTGCTGCCGCCGTCCGAAGCCCTCAAGTCGGTAGCAGCCTTCCGGCTTGCGTTGCCGCGCACCATTCTTCGGTTCGCCGGCGGCCGCGAGATCACACTCGGCGATCTCGGAGCCGAACAGGGGATCCTCGGCGGTATCAACGCCGTCATCGTCGGCAACTACCTGACGACGCTCGGCCGTCCGGCCGAGAGCGACCTCGATCTGCTCGACGACTTGTCGATGCCGATCAAGGTGCTCAATGACACGATCTGACGCTCCCCGCGCGGGGTGTACCGTCGTGGTCGCGCCCGGCGTCGACAGGAGGCAGTAGATGATCGGCATCAACTCGATCGAAACCAGGACAGTTCCGGGGCCGCTCGCTGAGCCGCTCGAGTACGGCGTCTACACCGGGATCGAACTGGAAATGCAGGCCGACGACACGGTTCCCGCGGCTGCCCGCATGGGACTGGAGCCGCCCCGATTCTGCGGACAGTGCGGTCGTCGGATGGTGGTGCAGGTCAGACCGGACGGGTGGGACGCTCGGTGCTCCCGTCACGGCGTCGTGGACTCGGCGGAGCTAGGCCTGCGATGACCGCCCCAATGTCCCCGAGTACATCAGTGTCCCCGAGTACATCGTCGACGAGAGTCGATTACCGTTCGGCGCTCACCTTCGTCGTCGTCGTGCTCGTGCTGTCGGTACTGGTCGGCGGATTGTGGGTACTGATGTCGCCGGCGGTCAAGGCGACAGTGACGACACCGGGCGAAGGGCGTTTCGACCAGGGCGCGTCCGCCAACCTGTTCGGCGGAGTGGCGACGTTCGCATTCTTGACGTTCGGTCTCGGCGTGGTGCTCGCGCTGGCGTCGTGGTTCGGTCTGCGCGGCATGCGCGGTGTGCCGGGCCTGATCTTGACCACCGTGACGGCGATTGTCTCGTCGGGCCTCGCGATGGACATCGGGACGCGGATAGCGAAAGCAGTGCGCCCGGCCCTCGACGAGAACGTTCCGGGCGACTACGAGTTGACGGTCAGACTGTGGTTCGACTCCGATGTCACCCAGCCGTGGCTGTTGTTGATCTGCGCGCCGGCCGCCGCGGTGATCGTGTATCTGGTGTGCGTGCTGACCGCGAAGAATCCGTCGCTGCAAGCAGATCCGCCGACGCCGGATTGGCAGTCAGAGTGGCGGGCGCAGGGTGGCGAATTCGTCGGTCACCCGCAGGGTGGTCTCGGCGAAGGCGTAGAGGCTGGGTGGGCGCCCACCGGATCGCCCCGTCCGCCCGACGGTTCCGGTGGCGACGACCACCCCGCGCCTCGATAGGATCCGTAACAGGTTGGTCGCGTCCACGGTGTAGCCGAGTGCCGCGCCGTAGATCTCGGAGAGCTCCGACATGGGGAACGTGCCGGGGGCCAGTGCGAACGCGATGTTGGTGTACGAGAGTTTCGCGGCGAGCCTGCGTCGCGCCTGTTCGACGATCTGGGCGTGGTCGTACGCCAGGTTCGGCAGATCGCTGACGTCGACCCACAACGCGTCGTCTGAGGTCGATTCGACCGGGATGTCGCGAGGGACGAGTCCGAGGAACGTCGAGGCGATGGTCCGAGTTCCCGGGACTCGGTCCGGATCGGAGAACACCGACAGCTGCTCGAGGTGGGCGACGCGCGTGAGACGCGCCTGTTCGCCGAGATGACGTTGCGCGGCTGCTGGGAGAGTGTCACGGTCGCCGATGTCGCCGCCCGGCAGTGCCCAGCCGCCGCCCCTGCGGACGAGGAGCACGTGAAGCGTGTGGCCGATGTCGCCGCATTCGCGGACCTGAAACACCGAGGACAGCACTTCAACGCGCACGGATTCGGCCATGGCACAGAGTCTAGGAGATCGTGCAGGTCGCGGCGGCGTGTGATGCGCGGAACAATGCCGTCCTCACCGGTGTTACGATGAGCGCAGGGTTATCGATCAATAGTCGGAAACCTGCAGACTTGTTCTACGGCCCTGGCCGCGGCGCAGCCCGCCGTCGCCAGACGATGTGAATGGAGTTCCCGCCATGACGACTGGAACCGTGATCAACCGGACCGAGACCGATCTCGGTATGCCCGACCCGCGCCATGGCATCCCCGCCGCGTACGGGGGAGTCGAGCCCGATGCGGCCTGGGCGACCGAGATCAAGCGCCTAGCGAAAGCGCGGAACGCGACGATCCTCGCCCACAATTACCAACTTCCGGTGATTCAGGACATCGCCGACTACGTCGGCGACTCCTTGGCTCTGTCCCGGATCGCGGCCGAGGTCGACACCGACGAGATCGTGTTCTGCGGCGTCCATTTCATGGCTGAGACCGCCAAGATCCTCAGCCCGGAGAAGCGAGTTCTGATTCCGGACGAGCGGGCGGGGTGCTCGCTCGCCGACTCGATCAGCGCGGACGAGTTGCGCGAGTGGAAGGCCGACTACCCGGACGCGTTGGTCGTCTCGTACGTGAACACGACGGCCGAGGTGAAGGGACTCACCGACATCTGCTGCACGTCGTCGAACGCCGTCGACGTGGTCGCCTCGATCGATCCAGACCGTGAGGTGCTCTTCCTTCCCGACCAGTTCCTCGGTGCACACGTCAAACGGGCCACCGGTCGCGACAACATCCACATCTGGGCGGGCGAGTGCCACGTCCACGCGGGTATCAACGGCGACGAACTGACCGATCAGGTCGATTCGCACCCGGACGCCGAGCTGTTCATCCACCCCGAGTGTGGGTGCGCGACGTCGGCCCTGTACCTGGCGGGTGAGGGCACGGTCCCCGAGGACCGAGTGCAGATCCTGTCCACCGGCGGAATGATCGACGCGGCGAAGGCTACGCAGTCCAAGCAGGTGCTGGTCGCCACCGAGGTCGGGATGCTGCACCAGTTACGTAAAGCCGCGCCGGACGTCGATTTCCAGGCCGTGAACTCGCGTGCCGCGTGCCCGTACATGAAGATGAACACCCCGGCCGCACTGCTGCGTTGCCTCGCCGAAGGCAAGGACGAGGTCTTCGTGGCCCCCGCCGTCGCCGAGCGGGCCCGCGCCTCCGTCGAACGCATGATTGCGATCGGCAACCCGGGCGGCGGCGAATGACGGACGCTTTCGTCGGCGACGAGGCCGCTGCCGGTGCCCTGGTGCTGGACGTCGATGAGGACCTCCTGGCGTTGATCCGTACCGCGTTGATCGAGGATCTGCGGTATGGGCCGGACATCACATCGCTTGCGAACGTGCCGGAGGATGCGCTCGCCGAGGCGAGGATCGTCTCCCGTCAGTACGGCGTCGTGGCCGGACTCCCGGTAGTCCGGGCCGTCTTCGACCAGGTAATCGGTGTGGGCCGCTACGAGGTGCACGAGGAATTGGCCGACGGCACGCGCGTCGAGCCCGGCACCGTGGCGCTCGCGGTGACCGCACCGATGCAGGCGTTGCTGACTGCCGAGCGGACCGCGCTGAACCTGCTCTGCCACTTGTCGGGGATCGCGTCGGCGACTGCGGCGTGGGTAGAGGCTGTCGACGGGACCGCAGCGAAGATCCGAGACTCGCGCAAGACCCTGCCCGGGATGCGCGTCCTGCAGAAGTACGCGGTGCGCGCGGGCGGCGGCGTCAATCATCGGATGGGGCTCGGCGACGCCGCGCTCATCAAAGACAATCACGTGGTCGCCGCCGGGGGCGTCGCGCAGGCTCTGGAGGCCGTTCGTGCCGTGGCGCCGGACGTCCCCGTCGAAGTCGAGGTCGACTCGCTCACCCAACTCGACGAGGTGCTGCCCTTGGACCCGCAACTCGTTCTGCTCGATAACTTCGAGCCGTGGGAGACGCAGATGGCGGTTCAGCGACGAGACGCGCAAGCCCCGCAGACCAAGCTCGAGTCCTCGGGTGGCCTGTCCATCGACGTCGCGATCGACTATGCGCGGACCGGCGTCGACTACCTCGCCGTCGGAGCCCTCACTCATTCGGTAGCCGTCCTCGATTTCGGTCTCGACATGTGATCGGAGCCGATGATCACAGTGCCGTCCGGCATCATGGGACCGTGACTCCGATTGTGCACCGTGCACCTCTCATCGACCTCGACCCGACGACCCTCCACGGCATCCTGAAACTGCGTGTCGACGTGTTCGTGGTGGAACAGGACTGTCCGTACCCGGAGATCGATGGTCGGGACGTCGAGCCGACGACGGTGCACTTCTGGTGCGCCGATCCCGACGGTGCGCCCGTCGCGACGGCACGACTCCTCGTCGACGAACTCGCGGACGGCCGCAAGATCTTTCGCGTCGGTCGTGTCTGCGTCCGCCACGAGTTGCGTGGTACGGGACTCACCCGGGCCGTCATGGACGAGGTCGTCGCCGTGATCGGGGACGCAGCGAGCGTCCTGGACGCTCAGGCGCACCTCGATTCGATGTATGCCCGCTGGGGCTACGTCGTCGACGGCCCTCGATTCGTCGAGGACGGGATACCTCACGTGCCGATGCGACGTCCGGCACCGGGCTCACGTTGACAACCACGACGTCGGTGACGGCCGATTCGGTGTTCTGATCGGTGAACAGTGGTGTGCGTGGCCCGAGGCGACCGCAAACAGGTTGCGGGCACGACATATCCTGGGTGGGAGCCCGAATCGCAGACTTTGAGTGGAGATACCCATGCTTGCCCGTACCGACCTGCGGGGCACCGTCCCGACGCTGAGCGAACTGCGTCGCGCACTGCCCCGTGGCGGAACCGACGTCAACGCCGTGCTGCCTCGCATCACCCCCGTCGTCGAAGCGGTCGCCGAGCACGGCTCCACGGCTGCCCTCGACTACACCGAGCAGTTCGACAAGGTCCGGCCTGCCAGCGTGCGAGTTCCCGCCGACGTGATCAGGCATGCGCGAGAGAGCCTCGATCCGGCTGTGACTGCGGCCCTGCAGGAGTCGATCCGACGCGCCCGGCTGGTCCACGCGGACCAGCGACGTCAGACGACCCGCACTCAGGTGGTGGCCGGGGGCACCGTCGCCGAGAAGTGGATCCCGGTCCGCCGCGTCGGTCTGTACGTTCCAGGCGGTAACGCCGTCTATCCGTCGAGCGTCGTCATGAACGTCGTACCGGCCCAGGAGGCGGGCGTCGGTTCGCTCGTCGTGACCTCGCCCGCGCAGGCCGATTTCGGCGGCTGGCCGCACCCCACGATCCTCGCCGCATGCTCGTTGCTCGGCGTCGACGAGGTGTGGACGGTCGGCGGAGCCCAGGGGATCGCGCTCCTGGCGTACGGCGGCATCGACACCGACGGCGCGACGCTCGACCCCGTCGATCTCGTCACCGGCCCCGGCAACATCTTCGTGACCGCGGCCAAGCGCCTCGTGCGCGGCGTCGTCGGCATCGACTCGGAAGCCGGGCCGACCGAGATCGCGATACTGGCCGACGACTCCGCCGATCCGGCGATCGTCGCATCCGACATGATCAGTCAGGCCGAGCACGATGTCCTCGCGGCGTCGGTGCTGGTCACCGACAGCGAGTCGTTCGCCGACGCGGTCGACGGCGCGGTCGAGACCGCTGCGAATGCCACCAAGCACTCCGAACGAGTCAAGGCGGCCCTTGCGGGCAAGCAGTCCGGCATCGTCCTCGTCGACGACCTCGATGCGGGCATCGCCGTCGTCGACGCCTACGCCGCCGAGCACCTCGAGATCCAGACGCGCGACGCCGCCGCCGTCGCCGACCGCATCACCAGCGCGGGCGCAGTCTTCGTCGGCGCGTACTCACCGGTGAGCCTCGGCGACTACTGCGCGGGATCGAACCACGTCCTGCCGACAACCGGTTCGGCGAAGTACGCGTCCGGCCTGTCTGTGCAGACCTTCCTGCGCGGCGTTCACATCATCGACTACGACCGCGATGCGCTGGCCGGAGTCGCCGACCACGTCGTGACCCTCGCGAACGCCGAAGACCTTCCCGCGCACGGCGAGGCGGTCACCGCGCGATTCGCGGTCGACCGGTGAGTGCGCAGCGCTCGGTGCGGGCGCCTGGGGAAGGATTCACTCTCGCGGATCTGCCGTTGCGGGAGAACCTGCGCGGCAAGTCGGCCTACGGTGCACCTCAACTGAAGGTTCCGGTGGTGCTCAACACCAACGAGAACCCGCACCCGCCGAGTAAGTCGCTGGTCGACGACGTCGCGAAAGCGGTCGGCAGTGCGGCCGAAGAACTCCACCGGTACCCGGATCGGGACGCGATCGACCTCCGCACCGATCTCGCCGCCTACCTGTCCGGTGCCACCGGGGTCGCGCTGACTGTAGACAACCTGTGGGCGGCGAACGGGTCCAACGAGATCCTGCAGCAGATCCTGCAGGCGTTCGGCGGCCCGGGCCGCAGCGCGATGGGTTTCGTCCCGTCGTACTCGATGCATCCGATCATCTCCGATGGCACACAGACGGCCTGGATTCCGGCGCACCGTGCCGACGACTACAGTCTCGACGTCGATGCGGCGATCGCCGCGATCACCGAGGAGGCTCCGGACGTCGTTTTCGTGACGTCGCCGAACAACCCGACGGGGGAGAGCCTCGCGGCCGCCGACGTCGCCGCGATCGTGCGCGCGGCTCCCGGCATCGTGATCGTCGACGAGGCCTACGCCGAGTTCTCCGACGAGCAGAGCGCGGTGTCCCTACTCGACGAGTACGGCGACAAACTGATCGTCTCGCGCACCATGAGCAAGGCGTTCGCGTTTGCCGGCGGCAGACTCGGCTATCTTGCGGCCGCACCGGCGATGATCGAAGCGCTGCTCTTGGTGCGCCTGCCGTATCACCTGTCGGTGATCACCCAGGCCGCAGCCCGCGCCGCGCTGCGGCACAGTGTCGAAACCCTCGACTCGGTGGCCGCGCTCGTCGCCGAACGCGAACGGGTCGTCGCTGCGCTCACCGCCATGGGGTACGACGTGAGCCCGTCGAACGCCAACTTCATCCTGTTCGGCGACTTCGCGGACGCGTCAGCCACCTGGCAGCGATACCTCGACGACGGTGTGCTGATTAGGGATGTGGGCATTCCGGGGCGGCTGCGTGCGACGATTGGACTGCCCGCCGAAAACGATGTCTTCCTGTCGGTCAGCGACAAACTGGCCGGCACCGACCGAAAGCAGTCAGAGTGACCAACGCAGGCACAGGCCAGCACAGGATCGCCCGCGTCGAGCGGACGACGCGCGAGTCGTCGATTCTCGTCGAGATCGACCTCGACGGCACCGGAGTCACCGACATCGACACCGGTGTGCCGTTCTTCGACCACATGTTGACAGCGTTCGGCGCGCACGGCAGCTTCGACCTCACCGTCCAGGCCAAGGGCGACATCGAGATCGATGCCCACCACACGGTGGAGGACACCTCGATCGTGCTCGGCACCGCGATCGGTCAGGCCCTTGGCGATAAGAAGGGCATCCGCCGTTTCGGTGACGC